>CAZIMB010000009.1:40877-43734 GCA_964540275.1 uncultured Nitrospirota bacterium
CATCCACTGTAATGTGCATTGCATCTTTACCCTTTAGTGCTATATTCTTCATCTTTTGTGCAGCCTCTGCCGTTTGTGAGGCATTCTTTGCCACATCGAGGGTTGTCTGCGACATCTCTGTTATGGCTGTTGCAGACTGCTCTATCTGCATGCCCTGTTCATGCGAGCCCTTCTCTATCATAGTTGCAGTAGCCGACAGCTCCTCTGAGTTGCTTGCAAGACTCGCCGTAGATGTCCTTATCTTTCCGACTATATCTTTCAGGTTCGATACCATTGTGCACATGGATGACTGAACTGTGCCAATCTCGTCCACAGGACGCGCACATATCTCGGATGTCAGGTCGCCTTTTGCCACATCGTTTGAAATCCCTATGAGTTCGTTTAAAGGCCTTGCTATAGACCTGTAAATCCATGTGCCAAAGGCGATGCCGAACACAACAGCCCCTAATCCTATAGCAGCGATGATCATTGTGCTGAATCTTACCATTTTATTCACCGTTGCTATAGCCTTTTCCTGCTCGCCTTGAGCGGAAGTCACTGTCTGTTTCCCCATTTCTGCCTGCTTTATAACTATTTCTCTCAATCTCTCCGTAGCATTCAATGCCTTTTCTTTCATATCAATCTGATGGCGGATCTTAGCAATTATTCCGTCTTTTGCAAATAACAGACTCCGCACCGAAGACAAAGCGATTTGTGCATTCTGAAGCATCTTAATCTCTCCCTTTGCATCTAATTTTGAGAGCATTCTCTCAAGGCCTTTGCTTACGGCATCGATTTTTTCATATGTCCTTTTAATCTCATTATCAATAAAGTCAACCTCTTTTAATGAATTAACTGTAAACAGCCTTGTAGCCAACCCTTCTACAGATAATCCTAAAGAGACGAGTTCTGAATTTTCAGATAATACATTTATTGATATATTAGCCTGTGTAAAAGCATATCCCTGCTTATCTATTTCGATGCTATATTTATCACCTGCATTAATAACCTCTTGTTCTGTGATTAAAAGAACTGATGCAAGTCTTTCGCCTATTTCTTTATTTAATAATTCATAACGATTTTTAGACTCTTCATTTGCATCTCCAATTATTGAGGTTTGGACTTTTACAAGATCATCAATCCTTTCTCCGAGCATTTTAATATCAGAGTACAGGTTTTTGGACTCCTTCAGATATTCGCTCTGAAGAGCCTTATTTAAAGCAGCATTAACCTTACCTCTGGCAATTATTAATGTCTTTTTATCCTGCGCCTTTTGTATCTCAAAAATAGCTAACTGAATATCTTTAAGCGTTGCTCTTAACAGCTCAATATTTCTCAGTTTTGATGAAATGCCTCTTGTCTCTTCTAATGATGTAACAAACAGGGCAGAACGATTAAGCTGAAGCCCCTTTATCTTTGCATCAAGTTCCTTTAATTTATTAGATACATCTTTTAATCTCTGAATGATTACTCTATTTGCTGATGCAGCCTCTTGTTCAGCATTCAATCTGCCTTCTGTTATATTAAAGAGTTCCCTTGCTATACGGCTCATTTCACTGTAGGCCTTCATATTTGAGCCTCCGGAGAGCGCCTCTAATACATCCTGAGATGCCTTAACCTCTGAAAGTGAATTTTCAGCCTCTGCGCGGTATGCCTTGTATTCATCAATACTTTTTGATGCAGATACTTTGACAAGGTCTGCTGTAGTTGCCTGTATTGCCCTTTGAAATTCAACTGTCCTCATCTGATATGGTGTGCTTCTTTGGGTCAGGTCATCCAGGTTTTTCTTTACAAAACCCATTCCTATTATGCTCGTAAATGAAGTAGCTGTAACTATTACAATCATTATTAGGACATTTAATGTCAGCTTGGTCTTTATAGTCATAATACTCTCCCTTTCACCTCATTACCTCGACAGTATTGTCAAAAAATTTTTTTATCTTTATCCATTTCTACTGTTTTATATATTTCTGACCTTCGCCTTTAATGAAGTCTATTAATTTCTGAACATTGGGAGATGGCTTACCCTTGGTAACAAGGATTATGGGCCTCGAAACTTCAGGTGTTTCAGGAGATTTTACTGTTGCATCAACAACCGCTGCCGGTCCGATTCCTACTGCCTCTGGATTCGATGCAACATTCTGTCTCACATCTTCTGCTGTTGTTGCTTCAAGGACATCTTTTGTCTGGGATTCGCCATCGAGTATATTATTTACGAATAAGCTGTTTGTTCCGGGAATGAGCTTGCCCCATACGACTATTATTGGCATGTCTTTGCCACCCACTTCCTTCCAGTTGGCTATTTTTCCAGTGAATATGCCCTTTAACTGCTCTTTTGAAAGCTTTGAGACAGGATTGTCTTTATGTAAAAGGACGACAATCTTATCCTTTCCGATAGTCACCTGCTGCAGTGATGCCGGGTCCTTAACCTCTGCCCCCTCTTTTTTCATGAGGCCCATCCAGTCATCAAAGGTAAGGCCTGCTGCTGCGGCGTCAACAGTACCCTTTTCCAGATCCTGCAGAGCAATCTTTGGTCCCGAAGAAATAATCTGAAGCTTTATTCCTGTTGCCTTTTCGAAATGCTCTTTTACCGGCTTCAAAACATTCTCCGTCGGTGCAGCGCCTGCCCCCACCTTGACTTCCTGTGCATAGGCGCTGATACTTAATGACAAAAGAAAAATAACAACTACTGCCAAAACCAATCCATACCTTTTCATATTTCCCCCCCAAAATTAAGATATTACCACCAAAGGTGGACAGTTAACAGTTTAAACAGTTCAAACGGTTCAAACCGCTAAAAATCAGAATCCGAATTCCTTTAGAAGGTCATCCAGGTTTTTCTTTACAAAACCCATTCCTATTATGCTCGTAAATGAAG
>CAZIMB010000010.1:0-1905 GCA_964540275.1 uncultured Nitrospirota bacterium
AAATCTGATGTAGATGAGTTTAATGTAGCCTTAGCAAAGATAAAATTAAATGGTAATTATAAAGAAGCGGTCAAGGAATTTGAATCTCTTTAGAAACATATATACAGGACAAATATAAAGGAGTATAGTTTTATGAACTTAGGCAGATTTTTAACAGTAGGTTGCGGAGAGAGACAGGAATTGATAGAGAAGGCAATAAATCTTCTTCATAATCAGAGAAAGCATAAGAGAGGCGTTAAAAAGCATAAAATTAACAGAGTTTAGCTTAGATGATAAGGAATACTATCTTAAAAACAAGGTAGGAAAAGAGCTTTTTAGAGTTTTTAAAGTAAAAAAACCAAATCATAACAGTCAAGGAAGATTTCAAGAACCAGTCTATCAAACAAATAGTCAGCTGGGTTGTTGTACAAAAATTCGCCTTTTTGAAAAGTTAAATCCAATATTTTTAATGAGTTATGAATTTTAATTGATAAAATGAGGAGGGGGAACTAAATTCCCCCTTTTATGTTAGTATTTCCCCATTATTGGCTATTCCTTGCTAATTTCATATTTTCCGTCTTTATCTATCTTGATATTAGCATTGAGGAATTTAGCATTATAACCGGCATCCTTGAGGGTATGATAAGCCATCTCAGCCCTTACGCCTGTTACGCAATGTACAATTAACTCCTTATCCTTTGGGATCTCAGAAAGCCTTGCGAGTATATCCTGGGCAGGAATGTTAATTGCACCTTTTAACATTCCCTGCATTGCCTCATCCGTATCTCTAACATCTACTATAAGTTTATCAGGGGGTAATGTCTCTGCTATTCTTTTGAAATCTTCTACAGAGATTTCACCTGGTCTGGGTTTTGGCACATATACTATCTGTGTCTTTGCTGGTCCACTTGCTATAGGATGGCCCGCCTTTTTCCATGCATCTAATCCACCCTGTAAGATAGAGGTATTAGAATATCCCCAATCCCTTATTATGTTGAATACCTCCTTAGCGCTCCTTTCATCATCAGCATAAAGAATTATGGGTGCCTTTTTATCTGCAGGGAACCTCTCTTTTGCATTGGCTATTTCATTTAATGGAATGGATATAGCTCCTGGGATATGTTCTTTTTCAACATCCTCTTTTTTTCTGAGATCAATTATAACCTGTGGAATATCCTTATCAATATTATCTTTAAGAAACCTTGTGGTAGAGACCACAAGCTTTTTGGCCTTTTTCCATTCAGGCATTCCATCATGATAGATCTTTACATTGGTATAACCTAGCTTCTCCGCCTTACTAGCAGAGGAAGGACTGAGCATTCAGGTGACGCCACCGCAGTAAAAAACAAGCAGCTTATTTTTTTCCCTTGGAAGCTTATCTATATTCTTATCAAATTCAGCATCATAAATTGATATAGCTCCAGGGATATGACCCTCATGGTATCTTGGGGCAGGTCTTGAGTCAATAATAACAATATCAGCCTTTTCCTTTATCAACTTATCAAGCTCTTCCGTTTTAATAAGCTTTTCTGCAGGAACCTTTGCTGGTTGTTTTACAGAGATGTTTTGTGCATAAAGCATCCCATCTTTTTCCTGAATGATTACTGCTATCTCTTTTTCCTTGGGAATACCGGTAATCCTTTCAGCTCCAACTAATTTTGTTTCATCATCAAATTTTACTAACCAGACAGCAGGTCCAACCTGTATCTGTATAGTCTCAGCCTTTGCAGAGACAGCTCCCAATGTCCCTCTAAGGATCTTGTCATCAGGAGTATGACACTGCTTGCATATGGGTGCGATCTTGGGCTTTTCCGATTGGGCAATAACAGCTGAACTCATAAATAAGAGAATTGTTGCGAATAGTATTGTTATTGCAATGCCTTTTTTTATCATATAATCCACCTCTTTTAAATATATTTATTGCAT
>CAZIMB010000010.1:2005-43643 GCA_964540275.1 uncultured Nitrospirota bacterium
ATATTTATTGCATCAAGGATGCATAGTTAAATTTATCATTAGCTATCCGGTAGTGTCAAGACAAAACTTTATTTTGTCTAGTAGTTATAACTTATAACAATCAGGAAGGGTTAGTAAGCGACAGTAGTATCTTAAAATAAAGGCAAAATATTGGTTAGAATGAGTAAAAGTGATTATTAGTAAAGATGGCAAGCTACAGTTCTGTCTTTATGTTTTTTTAATTTAGGCATCTCCTTCTTACACATCTCAAGTCTTTCTGGACATCTTGGATGAAAGGGACAACCTGATGGAGCTTCAATGGGTATACCCTCGGATAAAGGAGCAATAGTATCAGGGAAATAACCTTTAAAGGCAATTTTTCTTTTTTGATAACCTGATAGCATTTGGTATTTAAGTTTTGGGGCAGAAGATAGGAGCAATTTTGTGTAAGGGTGCATAGGTGAACTGAATAAATCATCAGTATTTGCCATTTCTACTATCTTGCCGAGATACATTACAGTAATCTCATCGCTTATGTAATGAACAACATTTAGGTCATGGCTTATAAATAATATGGAGATACCAGTCTCCTTTTTAATATCTTGCAGGAGATTTAGTATCTGAGCCTGAATAGATACATCAAGGGCAGAGAGTGGTTCATCAGCTACTATTAATTCTGGGGATACAGTTAGCGCCCTCGCTATACATATCCGCTGTCTCTGACCACCACTAAATTCATGGGGATATTTAAACAAGGCATCACTGGAAAGGCCGACCTTCTCAAGTAAGGACTGAACCCTTTCTTTTATCTCTGACCTTGAACACAATGCATGAATCTTGAAGGGCTCTGATAGTATATTTAGGATCCTCATCCTTGGATTAAGAGATGAAAAGGGGTCTTGAAATATTATCTGAACAGACCTATAAAAACTTTTTATAGCTTCCCCTTTTAGGAGAGAGATGTCCTCATTTTTAAAGAGAATCCTTCCTGCTGTATATGGAATTAATCTTAGTATCAATTTAGCTAATGTTGATTTTCCACAGCCGCTCTCACCAACAATTGCAAATACACTATTTTTTTTGATATCAAAACTAACATCATCAACTGCCTTGATCCATTCTGATTGGACTCCAAGTCCTCTCTTTATTGGAAAGTATTTTTTAAGCCCTTCAACCCTTAATAATATGTCCTCTTCCCTCATGACCTTTGTACCTCAATCAATTAAGTGGCATCTAACAAAATGACCTGTAGTGACCTCTATTAATTTAGGCTCAGAAATATTGCACTCATTTGTTGCTTTGTGACATCTATCATAATACTTGCAACCAGGTGGAAATTTATCTGGTTCTGGAACAAACCCTTTTATAGGCTTGAGAGGTACTCCCTTTGCAACAGGAAGGGACTCTAAAAGCCCAATTGTATAAGGATGAAGGGGATTCTGAAAGATACTATCTACCTTAGCAAGTTCCATGATTCTACCAGCATACATAATAGCAACCCTATCTGCCTGTTCTGATACAATACTCAGGTCATGGGTTATTAACAGGATGGCCATATTTAACTGTCTTCTTAATGACTGAAGGAGTTCCAATATCTGTGCCTGTATAGTGACATCCAGGGCAGTTGTCGGTTCATCAGCAATTAATAAAGATGGATTGCAGGCTATAGCCATGGCTATCATAACCCTTTGTCTCATGCCTCCTGACAAAAGGTGTGGGTAATCTTTAATTCTATTTTCCGGATAAGGCATTTTTACTGCCCTTAATAAATCTACTGCAATATTTTTTGCCTCTTTTTTTGAAACCTTGAGATGATTAATTAATACCTCTGCTATCTGATCACCAATCCTCATCACTGGGTTAAGGGATGTCATTGGTTCTTGAAATATCATGGATATATCTTTACCCCGCACCATTCTTATTTCTTCATCAGTTATAGAAAGGAGGTCTTTATTCTTAAATATAATTTTGCCTTCTGAAAAGGCATTTTCTGGAATAAGCCTGAGGATAGAAAGGGCAGTTAGGCTTTTTCCACAGCCACTTTCACCAACAAGTCCAAAAACCTCTGAACTTTTTATAAAAAAAGAGAGATCAGATATTACCTTTAATGGTGCTTTATCTCTATAAAAAGAGATGTTTAAATTTTCAATACTTATCAGTATATCAGGCATATGAAACATATTTAATTAAAGAATGTTGAAAGATGGTTATAGAGATTTATAAGAGGATATATTTCATTATTTTTGTTTTTCTCTTACAGAGATCATGTATATAAATAATTTTCTACAGTTTTCCAATCTTTTCAGGTATATCTTTTTTTGTGGGTGTTCAGAGTTTTCAATAAGGGTCTTCAATTTATCGCATCTATCTACAAGCTGTTGAAGTTCCTCTATTTTTAAATTTAGAGATTCATCAGTTTTGCCACAGAGATAATCAAACTCTGCGATCCATTCTTCAACAGCAAAGGCAATAGATGATGAGCATATAAAAATATTACAAATAATAAGTATTATAGAAGTATATTTTTTTATACTATATTTTTTTATACAATGCATTATTAACTCCCCTAATAATAATCACCCATAGCTGGATGACACCTTTTGCAGTCATTTATAGGAAAAGCAACAGTAAGATGGCACACACCGCAGAACTTACCTTGAAGTATTGAATCCATTGAGAAATGCTGGGTTCCTTTTTTCTTTATATTAAATATATCAGGATGGCAGATTGAGCAGTCAATTAATTCTGAATGTATATCATGAGGAAATATTGCTGGTGGAACAAATGTCCATTCTGCCTTAAGTTCAAGTAATCTTTTAAAAGGCATTTGAGGTGGTGGTTTAACGTGAATGTAATTTTTGGGATTAATAAGCCTATTTTTCATAATCTTTACCCAATCCACCTTATTACCATATTTAGTTTCAGGAAATGTTCTTAGTCTTGAAAATTTATCACTACCATAACTTATATCTCCATTATGGCATTTATCACAGTTCTCTTTTGTATAGGCAAAGGCTATATCTCCATTATGGCATGTTCCACAAAACCTTCCTTCCATATTGGCTTGTTGGGTTATTTCTGTAGTATTAGCCTTCATATTAAATTCAAGCTCAAGATGGCATACTGTACAGGTATAATGGAGGCGATGGCTCCAGTGAGAGAATATAACTGGTTTCATATTATTTTTTTCTGATAATCTGTTTATAAGAATATTTCCATACTGTTCAGGTGGTGGCAGAGGAGGAAATTTCCAAATAGCAGAAACATGCTGGTAAACAAAAAAGACAAAAAAACAAGATGTAAGGATAATAATGAGAATCATTCTTTTCATATAAGTAGTATCTACTTAATTAATGTTATATAGTTTTACATTACTGGTTTGACATGGCATCTCTTGCAGTCATCATTTGGAAAGGCTACTGACCCATGGCAAACGCCGCAAAACTTACCATTAAAAATATCTCTCATGGTATATTTTGTTGTGCCTTTTCCAACATTAAATATATCAGGGTGGCAGACCTCACAGCCATTCCATATAGTATGCTTTTCATGAGAGAAGATAATATCTGGAATACCCTTTATCTTAGCTGTAACAGCAAAATCACCCTGAATAGGCATTCCTCCCTTTTTTATAGAAATACCCTCAATAAAATCAATGGGTTTTATTAACCCCTCTTTTTCTGCCTGCTCCCAATCTATTCCATTGCCAAATCTTTCTTTAGGGAATTTTGCTGTAAATGTGGCAAAATTATACTCTTTTTTTACTTCCTTTCCATAGGAGTGGCATCTGCTACAGGTTTTTAGATTTTCCTGTGAAAGTTCCTTTGTGCATGCATTAAAGACAACCTTGCCATCAATAACCATTTTGCCGTTATGGCATGTACCACAATAAAGACCATTCATATTATCCTCTGCAGTTATACGGGTTGCACCTGCCTTCATCTCAAATCCTATGTCAACATGGCATAGACGGCATGTAAATTTTGCCCTGTGAAGCCAGTGATCAAACTCAACAGCAGCTATCTTTTTTCTTTCTGAGAAGATATTTAAAATTACTTTTCCATAATCCTGTGGTCGTGGTCTTTTTTTCCTGACACCTATTTCTTGCGCAATGGCTATAGCTGTTACAAAAAGGCTAAGAATAAGCAATCCTAAGAAAAGATATCTTTTCATTTTTTTTCTCCTTGTATAGGATATAAGGAATATATCAAAATAGCATTATATTTAAATACATGTCAAATTTTAGAATTTATTTAAATTCATTTGCATTTATGTTTTTTAGCGCCCAGCAACCAGCATGGCTTCCAAGTTCACAGGCCCTTTTGAAATCATCAAAGGCAGATTTTATATTCTGTGATTTTAAAAATACAAGGCCACGATTATAGTATGCATCAGAATAAGAGGGATCTATCATAATTGCTCTATTATAATCATCTATAGCTAAATTGAGCATCCCCTTTTCACTGTAAGCATTTCCTCTGTTATTATATGCCTGAACAAAGTCAGGCTTTAGAGAGATGGCTATGGTATAGTCATTAATTGCTCTATCATATTCTCCAATCTCATAATAAACAACACCCCTATTATTAAAGGCGCTCTCTGATAGTGGCTTGATATTTATAGCCCTTGAATGTTCATTTAAGGCAGTTTCAAGGTTGCCAAGGTTAAAATAAGCAATACCCCTATTGTTATAAGCCTCTGAAAAGTCAGGTTTAAGAGATATTGCAATTGTGAAATCTTCAAGTGCTTTATTATATAAGCCCATTTTGATATATATATTGCCCCTATTATTGTAAAGGTCAGCAAATTTTGGGTCCAGAGAAATACCTATGTTGTAATATCTTAATGCCTCATTTATGGATCCTTCATTATTATATGCTGATGCAAGACTACCATAAACCCTTGATTTTTTTGGACTCTTTTTAATCCCATCTGTCCATAAACTTATACTATTATGCCAGATGGTATTTCTTTGTAAGGCAATAACTAATAGCGTAATAATTATAAGAGGAATTATAAGATAACGTGACATATTACACTATATATTATAACAATTTGAAATTGGAATCATCATTAGCAAAAGGAAGCATCCCTAATTCCGTGATAGAAAATAAATAGGGCTACCCTTATACTTTTATGAGAACCCATTGAGGATGTGAACCTATGAAGTAGATAAAGATATCCTTAGTTTTATCTTGATTGTGTAAGGCATGAGGTTGGTAAGGCTAAGGAGGTTTTTTTATTGGAGATGGTGCAGGATAGATAAGGAATCTAAAATACAACTATTTTTCGGGGGCGAAGGGCGTATTGAAGATCTGGCATTTAGAGAGGGAATTTAAAAAGGCATTTGGGGTTGAAGGAGGCGCATTAGTTGATGAACTTAAGGGATTGGCCTTAAAAGGTGAGGCAAAAGGAATAGTAGAGATGTAATTGCGGGAGGCGAAGCGCGGCAAGGGCTTATATAAAAGTGGCGACAATCCTTCTATTAAGAATCAGGCCTTTGAAACTTAATGGTGAATGTGATGCTTACTTTCAACAGAGGCAAAAGGAATATGTCCAATAGGCAGCCTAATTTTCATCGCCTTCCTTTATCATCTGCTCTTGACTAAAAAGGATTATAAAAGTTTTAATAGAAATCTATGAAAAACAAAAATTTATTAATTATTTGTTGTTATATATTCTCTATCTCTTATATTTTTTCTTTGATTTCATGTGGTTCAAAAGCCACAACAAAAAAAGAGGATATATTTGACCCTGAAAAATATCTCTTGAGAGCAGATAAGTTAATTAATGACAAGGATTATGAAGAGGCAAGAAGGATTCTTAATGAAGTAAAAAATAGGGATGTTACTAAAAATTTTTCTCCCTTGGCCCATCTGAAGATAGCTGATTCCTATATTAAGGAAGGAGAGATTGACACAGGCATAGAAGAATACAGGAGATTTATAGAGTTATATCCTGATAATAAAAATGCCGTATATGCCCAATATCAGATAGCAATGGCCTATTTTGGCCAGATTGAATCCCCAGATAGGGGATCAGGGGCAGCAGAGAATGCCCTTCGGGAATTTTTAAAATTAAAGCAACTATATCCCAGAAATCCATACAGAGAGGTTGTTGAATTAAGAATTGAGAAATGTAGAAATGTCATTGCTGATGGAGAATTTTTAGTAGCAGAATTTTATTTCAAAAAAAGGTCATATAATGCTGCTATTAATAGACTACAGGGGCTTATAAAACAATATCCTGATTATAAGAGAATGGATGAGGTTCTTTTACTTTTGGGTAAATCTTATAAAAATCTAAAAATACCAGATAAGGCGAAAGAAGCCTTTAGCACATTAATAGAAAGATACCCTTCAAGCAGGTTTGTCTCTGAGGCAAAGAAAGAGTTGTGAACCCTTTCTCTTTTTATCCTGCATTTATAAATCTTAATGGAAAGGACTGCATTGTAGTTGGTGGAGGCAGGATTGCTGAAAGAAAGGTTTTAACCCTTATCAAGTGCGGTGCAAGGGTAAAGGTAATAAGTCCATCCCTTACCAATCGTCTTGAAAAATTAAAGAAAAAGGGGAAGATAGATCATATAGAAAGGACTTATAAAAAGGGAGATCTTAAAAAGGCCTTTTTAGTTATTGCTGCAACATCTGATGAAGATATAAACAGAGATGTCTCAATAAATTCACCATGTCTGGTAAATGTTGTTGATATGCCAGAGATGGCTAATTTTATTGTACCCTCTGTAGTTGATAGAAACCCGTTAATTATTGCTATTTCTACCTCAGGAACAAGCCCAGCTCTGGCAAAGGCAATAAGGAGGGAGTTGGAAACTTTTTATAATAAAAATTTTAGCAAATATCTTGTCTTTCTAAGAAAAATAAGAAATAAGGTTATTGCAGAGATCCATGACAAAAAGGAAAGGGAAAGATTTTTAAAGCACATTGGATCAGCGGAGATGATAAATGTAATCAGAAAGAAAGGGGTTGCAAAGGCAAAGGAAATGGTTTTAAAGAGATTTAATTTAATTAAGCATAAAGGTGAAGATCAATGTTAAATATTGGTGTTATAGGAGTAGGTTATTTAGGACAGCATCATGCAAGGATCTATTCAGGTCTTGAAGGAGTCAGGCTTGTAGGTGTTGTTGATATAGATATGGGTAGGGCAGAGGAGATAGCAAAAAAATATGGATGCAATGCCTACACTGATTATAGAGAGATACTTGATAAGGTTGATGCCTTAAGTATTGTAACACCTACAATAAGCCATTATCATATAGCCATGGATTGCATAACCGCTGGAAAACATGTGCTTATTGAGAAGCCCATTACTAATAGTGTGGAAGAGGCTGATAGGTTGATAGAGGAATCACAGAAAAGAGACATAATCATACAGGTTGGGCATCTTGAGAGATTTAATCCAGTATTTCCAGTGATATTGAGGCTTGTAAATAAGCCTATTTTTATAGAGACCGAGAGATTATCTCCTTTTCTCGGAAGGGGAATTGATGTGGATATAACCTTGGATCTACTAATTCACGATATTGACATAATCCTTGCCTTGCTAAAAAGTGATAAACCTGTCTCAATTAAAGACATAAAGGCTACAGGCTCTAAGGTAATGACAGAAAATATTGATATAGCTAAGGCATGGATTGATTTTGATAATGGGTCACAGGCATTATTAACAGCAAGCAGGATATCCTTTGAGAAATCAAGAAAGCTTAAGATATTTCAGGAGGATGCCTATTTTCTTGTTGATTACCAGAACATGGAAATAAAGAGATTTTTTATGGATGGAGAGAAAATAAATCATGAGTCTATTAATATCAATAAAGAAGAACCCTTAAAAGAAGAGATAAGGGATTTTATAGATTGTATAATTAACAGACGAAGACCTATTGTATCTGCGATGGAAGGTAGAGATGCCATAAGGATAGCATTAGAAATAAATAGGATCATAAAGGAAAGGAAAGAGGTATTTAATGAAGCCAATGATTGATTTAAATAAGCAATATGTAGAAATAAAGGAAGAAATAACAGATATCCTAAAAGAAATATTAGAGAGTTCCCACTATATCCTCGGTGAAAAGGTTACCATGTTAGAAAATAAGATCAGGAATTATCATGGTGTAAAAGATGCCATAGGCGTTGCCTCTGGCACAGATGCCCTACACCTATCCTTGAAGGCTATAGGTATAGGTGAAGGGGATGAGGTGATAACCACTCCATTTACATTCTTTGCTACCGCAGAGGCTATCTTATATGTAGGTGCTAGGCCTGTATTTGTTGATATAGAGGAGGATACATATAATATTGATGTTTCATTGATTGAGGATAAGATTACAGAAAGGACAAAGGCGATCCTGCCTGTTCATATCTTTGGACATCCAGCAGACATGGAAAGGATAATGGATATTGCAAAAAGATATAATCTAAAAGTAATAGAGGATTGTGCCCAATCCTTTGGGGCATCATTAAATGGTAAGAAGACAGGTAGTTTTGGAGATGCAGGATGTTTTAGTTTTTATCCAAGTAAAAATTTAGGTGCCTATGGCGACGGAGGGATGATTATCCTAAATGATGATAAATTAGCTGATACAATCAGGAAATTAAGAAATCATGGCTCAAAGGGAGGATATAGACATGAATGTATTGGATACAATAGCAGGCTTGATGAGATACAGGCTGGTATTCTCCTTGTTAAATTCAAAAGGATTGATGAATATAACCGTAAGAGGAGGGAAAACTCCTCAATATACACAAGATTATTATGTGATATTGTGAAATGCCCTATAGAGAAAGAGGGGGCCTATCATGTCTATCATCAATACACTATAAGGAGTTCTAAGAGGGACTTAATCCAACAGGCTCTAAAGGAGAAGGGTATAGCCTCAGTGGTTTATTATCCTATTCCCCTTCATCTTCAGGAGGCATTAAGTTTTTTGGGATATAAAGAAGGTGATCTACCTGTATCTGAAAGGGTTGCCAGAGAGGTATTATCCCTTCCTATTTATCCTGAACTGGATGTAGAGGACATATATCTTACTTCTCAAATAATAAGAAAAACAGTTGTCACTTAGTTGAAATAATAATGCTTGACAATCAACTGAAAAGGGTTATGATTGTTGCTGGTGAGAGTTCTGGCGAGCTATATGGAGCATACCTTGCAAGGGAATTAAAAAGGAAAATAGCTGACATAAGGATTATTGGTGTTGGCGGCGAAAGGATGGACTCTGAAGGGGTAGAACTTATTGCAAGGATATCAAGCCTATTCGGTCTTGTAGAAGCCCTTAAATCTTATTCTCAGATCAAAAGGACATTCCAAAAAGTTATAGAATCCTTAAAATCCTTTAATCCCCAATTGCTTGTCCTTATTGACTATCCTGATTTTAATATAAAGGTAGCTAAAGAGGCAAAGAGACATGGCATAAAAATCCTTTATTATGTAAGTCCCCAGGTATGGGCTTGGAGAAAGGGCAGGATAAAAACAATTGGAAGATTAATTGATGAAATGGCTGTAATACTCCCCTTTGAAGAAGAATTATATAAAAGTCATAATATACCCTGCGAATTTGTAGGTCATCCGATTATGGATGAACTAAAGGATGTCCTTGAGCAGTTAATGGGTAAAGGTTATCTGAATGGGAAATATGACTTTTTAACAGATAATCTAAAATCTAAGGCAAAAGAGGGGCTTGCCCTGAAACCTCATAAACCTCTTCTTACACTTATGCCTGGCAGTAGACCCCATGAGATTGAAAAACTACTTCCTGTGATCTCAGATGTGATTATTGAAGTGAGCAAGAAATATCCAGATTTTCAATTTTTAATACCCATTGCACCTAATTTACAAGAAAAGGAGGTTGAAAAGATAAAGGCATTGGAGTATATAAATAGGGATATTACTATAGTCAAAGGACAATCAATGAAGGCCCTTATTGCATCAGATATTGCTATTATTGCATCAGGTACATCAGCCCTTCAGGCTGCTATTGTAGGGGTGCCAATGATAGTTTTGTATAAATTATCCTTTCTTACCTATATTATAGGGAGACTTATTGTCAAGGTAAGACACATATCCCTACCAAATATCCTTTTGGATAAATCAAGAGAAAATGATTCAGGTGTCCGTATAAAGGAATTTCTCCAGAAAGAGGTTAACAAGGAAAATATAATGAAGGAAATTGATTTGATAATAAATGATAGAAAATATAGGGATGATATAAAAAGGCAATTAAAAAAAATAAGGGAAATGTTCATTCATAAGGAGGCCTCCTCAAGGGTTGCAGGAAAAATAAAGTCCCTTTTAGAATCTTAAGATTTTTAAAGGCCCGATATATGTATTTGATATACTCTTTTATATACACAATTGCCCTTTTAATTATCTTGCCCTTTGAATATCTTAAACGACCAAGGGATATAAGAAAGAGATGGTTAAAGGAAAGGTTTGGCCTTTTACCTTTTTCATCAAGGCCTATTTGGATACATGCCGTTTCTGTCGGAGAGGTCATAGCAGTAATACCTCTAATAAAAAAGATTAAGGAAAGATATCCCGACAAAGATCTTCTTCTGTCTACTGTCACTGATACAGGACAAAAGGTTGCAAAGGAGAGGTTAGGGAGTATAGCAAATATTATCTATCTACCCTTTGACCTCAGACCTTTCATAAAAGGGGCTTTAAAAAAAATTAATCCCCTTCTTTTTATTATTATGGAGACAGAATTATGGCCAAATATTATAAGGACTATGGAGGAGCACAGGATACCCATATTATTAATGAATGGAAGGATATCAGAAAGATCTTTTAGGGGATATAAAAGGGTTGGTTTTTTTTTAAAGGATATCTTAAAAAGGATAGACATTTTTTGCATGCAAAATGAATTATATTCAGAAAGAATTAGAGCCCTCGGCGCAGTAAAGGATAGGGTTATAGATATTGGAAGTTTTAAATTTGATACAAAGCCCCCTTCTTCAATTCCCGAATGGACAGGCATATTACATAATAAGGGATTGGTAATAATCGCAGGGAGCACGCATAGTGCAGAAGAGGAACTGATTCTTGATATTTATTTAAGACTTATAAAGGATTTTCCTAAAATCAATCTTATTATTGCACCAAGACATCCAGAAAGATTTATTGAGGTAGAGGGATTGATAAAAGATAAAGGGCTTAAATATCTAAAAAGATCAGAAATAGTTACTAGTAAGAACAGACTTGGATCACCCTGTATTGAGACAACAGGTATCGTCATTCTGATTGACACTATAGGAGAGCTTGCCTCTCTTTATGGTGCAAGCGACATAGCTATTATTGGTGGAAGTTTTATTAAACACGGTGGACAGAATCCCCTTGAACCGGCTTATTGGGGAAAGGCTATCGTATGTGGTCCCCATATGGAAAACTTCCCCTTTATCCATGATTTTTACAATGAGGGTGGAGCAATTAAAGCAGACAGGGATAATCTTTATGAAATATTAAGGGGACTTATTAATTCTCCCGAAAGGATCTCAGATATGGGAAGGATTGCAAAGGCACTATATGAGAGGAAGAGAGGTGCAACTGAAAGGGCAATAAAGATAATAGAGAGATATTTATGAGACCTCTTGAATTTCTTTATTACATTGGTTACTCCATAGATAAACACTTCAAACTTAAAAGACAAAAATCCCTTCCCTATCCTGTTATAAGCATAGGTAATATAACGACTGGTGGCACAGGGAAAACCCCTTTAACAATGGCAATTGCAGAAGAGGCAAAAGAAAGGGGCTATTTGCCTATAATATTAACTAGGGGATATAGGGGAAAGGGAAAGGAACCCTGTTTTGTGTTAGCTAATAGGCAAGAAGGCATGAAATTTTATGAGTTTATAGATATAAATATACCTTTGTCCAGTCTGTATATCTGTGCTTCGACAATTGATGCTGGAGATGAGCCATTAATGATGTCTGAGCGCTTGAGGGATGTTCCCATAATAAAATGTAAAGATAGATTCAAAGGGGGAATGTATGCCCTGGAAAAACTTAATACCCCTAAACCATATTTATTTATCCTTGATGATGGATTTCAGCACTGGGGTCTCTTTAGGGATATGGACATTGTACTTATAGATGGAATTAAACTATTTGGTAATAATAGATTACTTCCCCTCGGGCCTCTAAGGGAACCAATAAAGGAATTAAATAGGGCAAATATATTTCTTATAACAATGGCACAATTTATTGACAAATCGGAGATACAAAATAGACTAAAAGAGATAAATCCCAAGGCGCCAATATATTTTTCAGAGCATAAGCCCCTTATTATAAGGGATATAGCAAGAAATGAGTTTCCAATGAATGAATTAAGAGACAAAAGGGTTTATGCCTTTTGTGGAGTGGCAAACCCTGAGTCCTTTAGAGAGACACTTTTGTCTGCAGGATGCCGTTTAGCTGGTTTCAGGATATACAGAGATCATTATAGATACTCATTAAGGGATATCCTAAATTTGCATAAAGAGGCAAGGCTCTTAGACTGTAACTATTTGATAACAACAGAAAAGGATATGGTGAAGATAAGGGAGTTAGAATCTATAAATAGCAATATCATTATCCTATCAATTGAGATTGGCCTGGATATTGATCCCTCCTTTTTTAGGAATGTTTTTGAGCATATTAATAAAATCCGGATATAGGCCTTCTAGCTAAAGACGTGGATAGTATCTCCACCATGGATCATACCACCAGTATGGATAGGGATAATAATATGGGTATGGGTATGGGTAGTAGGGTATGTAATATATTCTATTTTTTTCTTCCCAAAGATATATTTCCTTGATCTCAAAGACAGGATATATATATTCCATTTTATCAATAATTCCCCTTTCTAATTCTAAGAATTCTCCTGACATTGTAATCTTCCTACCTTTTTTATAAATCATAGGGTCTAAAATCCCTTTCTCCTTTGGATATATTGCAAGGAATCTCCCATCAGAAGGGATGGTCTCTTTAAGGTAACCTAATGAATCAACGGGAATATATATTAACTCTATAATAGAACCCCTCTCAGTTAGTTTTGTATCAACTATTATTCCGCCAAGAAGATAAACCTTTCCAATATGAAAATCAGGATATTTTTTTATGTCAGAGAAGGGAACATCAATCCTTGCGGTTCTGCTTATGTCCTGCTTCAAAACAGGTGCGCATGAAGAAATTATAGAAATAAGTAGGATAAATAATATAATTTTTAAGGAATTCATACTAAATTTTTGCACTAAAAAATAGGATTGTCAAGGTTGATTTAAATATCTCCTGAGATATTCACCTGTGTAAGATCCTCCGTGTTTCATTAAATCCTCTGGAGTTCCTTCAAATATTATATTCCCACCATTTTCACCGCCTTCTGGACCAAGGTCAATAACCCAGTCAGCCTGACTAATTACATCAAGGTTATGTTCTATTATTATGACAGTATTTCCTGCATTAACAAGCATTCTTATAATTTTCATAAACATGAATACATCATGAGGATGTAAGCCGACAGTTGGCTCATCAAGTATATAAAGAAAGTGGTTGTTACGATTGAGCCTTGATGAACCTAATTCTAAACATATTTTTAGTCTTTGGGACTCTCCTCCAGATAAGGTCGTTGCAGGTTGGCCAAGCCTGAGATATCCTAACCCAATCTCTTTCATTAATTTAATCTTTGTCCTTATCTCTTCATATTCATGAAAAAAATCATATGCCTCATCAACCGTCATCTCAAGAATATCACTTATATTTTTACCTTTGTAAGTCACCTTAAGTGCATCATCCTTGTATCTTCTTCCATTGCACTCCTCACACTTTACAAATATATCTTCAAAAAAATACATCTCCATCTTTTGGTATCCTTCTCCCTTACAGGTCTCACACCTACCACCAGGGATATTAAAGGAAAAATAGGCAGGTGTATAGCCATGAGCCTTTGACTCTGGTTGTTGAGAGAATATCTTCCTTATGGGATCAAAGATTTTTAAATATGTTAATGGATTTGATCGAGGTGTTTTGCCTATAGGAGTTTGATCTATTAGACTGACACCTTTTATATTTTCTATTCCTTCTATTTTTTCATAAGGCAGGGGCTGTTCTGTATCAATTTTAAAATGCCTTGATAATGCCTTGTATAGTGTTTCAATAATAAGACTGCTTTTACCAGATCCTGAGACCCCCGTAATAGCTGTTAATGTTTTAAGGGGGATCTTTAAATCAATATTTTTGAGGTTATTACCAGAGGCCTTATATAAGGACAAAAAACCCTGATAGTCCTGATTTTTAAAATCCCTTCTGATGAAATTTTCTGATATTAATTTATGCCTTTTTATATAAGTTGCTGTAAGGGTATCAGCTTTTAGGAATTCATTAATTGTTCCAGAAAATATTACCTCGCCACCAAGATGTCCACCGCCAGGGCCAAGTTCTACTACCCAATCGCTGGATGATATTATATCACTGTCATGTTCCACAACTATTATAGTATTGCCCAGTGATGAAAGCTCCTTCATAATATCCGCGATCCGCCTTGTGTCTCTTGGGTGTAGTCCGATTGTGGGCTCATCGAGCACATAAAGGGTTCCAGTAAGGGCTTGTCCGAGCTGGTTTGAGAGATTTAATCTCTGATACTCTCCACCTGATAGAGTCTTTGTCTGTCTGCTTAAAGTAAGATAATCAAGGCCCACTCGTATCAGAAATTGAAGTTTCGCAATAATTTGCTTGAGTACATCCTTTGCAATATCCATTTGCATGGGAGACAAATGTAGGGATTTAAACCAATTTAAGAGATTAGATATAGGCATGTCGCACAATTCTGCAATATTTAAACCCTCTATCTTATAGGAAAGCGCATCTTCGCATAACCTCTTCCCTTTGCATTGGGGACATGTAATAGGGCTCCTATATCTGCTTAAAAATACCCTTACATGTAATTTATAACGCTTACTTTCAAGTTCCTCAAAAAAATCGTTTATACCATAAAAATGTTCATTTCCCTTAAAGATTATCTCCCTCTCCTTTTTTGTCAATTTGTAGTAAGGAATCTCTGTATTAATAGCGCTTTTCTTTGCACCTCTAATCATCTGATCTTTCCACCATTTTGTTGAAGGTCTTTCCCATATCTCTATAGCACCTTCTGAAAGGGATAGGTATTTGTCTGGAATGATAAGGTCTTCATTATAAATGAGGATATTTCCAAAACCATTGCATTTTGGACAGGCGCACAGGGGGTGATTAAAGGAAAAAAGTATTGGTGTAGGATCTGGGATCTCTATTTCACAGTCATCACATGAGTTTCTGGAGGAAAATTTTAATTTCCTTTGTCTATCTATTTTTCCATATCTCTGTATTAAAATAACCTTTAGTTCTTCCCTTCCTTCCCTCCATGCCATTTCAATTGAATCAGCTAATCTTGGTTCATCCCTGATGATTAGTCTGTCTAGGACAATATCAAAATGTTTATGATTAATAAGATAAGAATAATCTTGATCTAAATCAGAAATGTCTATGACCTCTTGATTAAACCATATCCTATTAAACCCCTTTTGTCTGAGTGTGTCCAGCTTATCTTCTGAAGAGAAGATTATAATAGCCCTTTCATTGAGATAATTTTCTTTAAGCTCAGATACAATCTGTGATGTATCCCATTTCCTTATTTCTTTTTTACATCTTGGACAGAAAGGAATGGATATTTTTGAATATAATACCCTTAATAGGTCATAGATCTCAGTAATTGTTCCTACAGTTGAACGGGAACCTTTAACAGGATTTTTCTGTTCTAAAGCTATAGCTGGTCTTATGTGATAAATAGCATCAACATCAGGTCTTTCTAATTTTTCAAGAAATAGCCTTGCATAGGTTGAGAGGGACTCTATAAACCTCCATTGTCCTTCAGCAAAAATTGTGTCAAATGCAAGAGAAGATTTGCCAGAACCAGATAAGCCAGTGATTGATATTACCTTGTTGTGAGGTAATCTAAGGCTTATATTTTTTAAATTATTCTGTCTTGCGCCTTCAATTATTAGTTCTTTAATAGACATCTAAATATTTTAACCTTTTCTGATAAGCCTAAGTAGTTCTTCTTTATCTGATATGGCTTTATATTCACCTCTGCATTTATAATTTATTGGTGGTAAGAGTTTTAGAAGGCTCTTAAACTCAAATTCTATAAATAATTCAAGTAATTTTGACCAGTCAGGTTCTTTAAGTTTAAGGGAATTAATATCTATATCTATGGGGATATTAGTCTCTATAGTTGCAAGAAATTTGCTCATCTTTATATTTTCTATATTTTCTATTAACATTTTTCTGATCCTTTCGTTCTCTATTTTTTCAGGATGATTTATCAGATCATCAAGATTTTCTATTTTCTTTAATATCTCTTTTGCGGTTTTCTCTCCAATGCCTTTAACACCTGGGATATTATCAATTGGATCACCAGTAATAGCAATAAATTCAGGTATCCTTTCAGGAGTCACACCAAATCTATCTAAAACGTATTTTTCATCAATTATTATATCTTTCATAGGATCATAAATCTTTATATTTCTATTTATTACCTGCATCAAGTCTTTGTCACCTGTCACTATAAATACATCTATTTTATGAGATGATACCCTTTTTGCAATGGTACATATAATATCATCAGCCTCGTAACCAGGTATTTCAAATGTTGGGATAGAGAATGCCTCTATGATCTTCTTAATATAAGGGATCTGGATTATAAGGTCTTTAGGGGTTTCTGGTCTTTGTGCCTTATAAGCCTCGTATATTTTGTGTCTCTTTGTTGGAGCAGGTGAGTCAAGGATTATGGCAAGGCAATTAGGCTGTTTTTCCCTTATTATTTTAAGGATCATGTTTGTAAATCCATAAATAGCATTTGTAGGAAGACCCTTTGAGGTACTTAGTTTTTTTATTGCATAGTAGGCCCTATAAAAATAGGAATTACCGTCTATAAGAAAGAGATTCATTTTTACCTCTTATCACCCCTCCAAAGTCTTGGGTCAAGGGCATCCCTTAATCCTTCACCAACGAGATTGTAACTTAATACTGTTATTAATATAGCAATACCAGGGAAAAGGGACAACCACCAAGCAACGGTGATATTATCCTTGCCTGAGGTAAGTATATTCCCCCAACTAGGCTCAGGAGGTTGCACCCCCAGACCTAAAAAGGAGAGACCTGACTCGATAAGGATAGCCCCGGCTATTCCAAATGTTGCTGCAACAAATACAGGTGACAGGGCATTAGGGAGTATATGCCTAAATATGATGCGAAAGTCGCTTGCACCTATAGCCTTTGCAGCTAAGATAAAGTCCCTTTCTTTTAGTGTAAGGAATTCTGCCCTTACAAGCCTAGCCACATCCATCCAACCAGTAAGACCAATAACGATCATTATAGTTGATATGCTTGGTTCAACAATTGCTATAACTGCCAAAATAAGAAAAAAGGTTGGGAAGGCAAGCATTATATCAACAAACCTCATCAATAGAGCATCTATTTTCCCTCCATAATATCCTGCAAAGGCCCCTATGATTATGCCTATAGTTATTGCTATTCCTACTGCAATGAATCCAACTTTTAGAGAGGCACGACTACCCCATATCATCCTTGATAGAAGGTCCCTACCGAGTTCATCTGTTCCAAGGGGATGTGCTTTGCTTGGAGGGGATAGAACATTGTATACATCTATTTTTGTTGGTTCATAGGGTGAGATAAAGGGAGCAAGAATGGCTATTATTGCAAGGGACAAGATAATTGTAAGTCCTATAAGGGAAAGGGTATTTTTTTTGAATCTATTCCAGACTATCTTTAACATTACTTTTTAACCCTTATTCTCGGATCAACTATTGAATAAGTAATGTCTGCAATGAGATTGCCAATGAGCGTCAATATTGCTCCTATAACGAGGATTCCCATTATAGTAGGATAATCCCTTGCCATTGCAGATGAATAAAATAACTGCCCCATTCCAGGTATAGCAAATATTGTCTCAAATATAACACTGCCACCTATAAGCCCTGGAACAGAAAGCCCAAGAATTGTTACAATTGGTAGAAGGGCATTTCTCAATGCATGTTTAATAATCACATCTGATTCCCTTAATCCCTTTGCCCTTGCTGTCCTTATATAGTCCTGTCTAATGACCTCAAGCATACTTGAACGACTATATCTACTCATGCCAGCAATTCCCCCAAAGGCGCTAAGTGTAACAGGAAGAATTAAATGTTTTATCCAGTCTAATACCCTTTCAAAGGGTCCCATGCCTGATACATCAATACTCTGGATGCCTGATATAGGCAAAAGCCCCAGAGACACTCCGAATATAATCATAAGTATTAGTGCAAGCCAAAAGGTTGGTGTAGAAAATCCAATAAATACAAATACCGTTGTTAGCCTATCAAATAATGAGTGTTGTTTTGTTGCAGACAAAACGCCAATAGGTATAGCTATAAGCATTATAAGAAGCAGAGATAGAAGGTTTATAGTTAGGGTTACAGGTATCCTTTCCTTAATCTTATCTAAAACCTTTTTGCCATCAACAAAGGACTTACCAAAATCAAGCCTTATAAATCTCTGAAGCCAATCGAGGTATTGAACATGCAAGGGTCTATCCAATCCATAAAGCCTTTTTAGATTTTCCCTTGCCTGTGCAGATGCCTTTAAAGACATCTCTGTCTCTACCTCAACAGGTCCTCCGGGTGCAAGATGGATAACACTGAATGTTATTAGGGTGATACCGAATATTAAAGGTATCATTAAAATGAGACGTTTAACAAGGTATTGGAGCATATGAGTAAAAAGTTAATTTATAGAGACGGTTTTAAGCAAAATTGCAATTAATCTTTATAAAACTAAAGATGGCGATGGAAATCGGTATTTTTTAATCTAAAGATTTTGAATTAATGGAATATAGATATTCATCCCATTCTATTGGCAATAGATATTTTTTCTTATTATTACACTCCTTACAAGCTGCAACAATATTGCCCTTTGATGACTTGCCACCTCTTATTAAGGGAACTATGTGGTCCATTGTAAGTTCCTTTGGATGGACTTTTGAATTACAGTAGTAGCACCTGCCTTTAGAGCATTTTTTCTTCCACCATCCGCTCTTTCTCATCTCCCTTGCCTTTTTTCTCTCTTTTTTTATATCTTCAGTTGTTGTTTCTATATAAAATAGCATATATTATTTACCCCTCTTGAGTCTTTCTTCGTCAAAAAACTTTTTGTAGAGAATCTCCCATTCAGGGCTGCCTTCTGTAAGTTTTTTAGAAAATGATTGGAGTTTTTTCCTTACCGCTATGTCAATGTCTTCTCCTATTTTCAGTTCGCTTATTATTGTCCTTTTTATCTCTTTTCTTATTTGGCTCTCTTCATCCTTTAACGATATTAAACCTTTACTAATAAGACCCTTTAGTAAGATATGGGTTAAATGGGTTATCTTTTCATCAGAGAGCATCATAATACTATATTTCTTTCCTTTACAAGTTTTTGTTTTGTCATTTCAAAGAGCTTTCTATAGTCAAGCCTACCTTTTTCTATGTCAGATTCGTATTTTTTTAGGATTTGGCGAACCTCTTCATTAATCCTGTCTTCGACCATTAATTCGTCAAGAATTATTTTTTCGGTCTCTTCTAAGAGTTTGTCGACTGAAACAGCAGGTTCAATCATTTCTTTGTTGATTAGGTTTTCTACAATACGTTTAGCAATTATAGAAACCCAATTTTTTGGAATACGCATACTATTTTTCCATATATGGAAGAAGGGCGATACTCCTTGCCCGTTTTATTGCTACTGTTACTTCTCTCTGGTGCTTAGCACAGGAACCTGTAATTTTCCTTGAAAGTATCTTGCCCCTCTCTGATATATAGTTTCTAAGTGTCTTAGTATCTTTATAATCTATAAACACTACTTTATCTGCACAAAATCTACAAAACTTTCTTCTTTGAAATCTTTTCTGTTGCATTTTATCTCCTCTCTTTAGTAATTAAGTAGCAACTTAAGTGCCTTTTATTTAAAATGGCTCCAGGTCAGTAATCTCTTCTGGTGGCATAGGATCAGAAAAACCTGGTTGTCCAGAATCTAATTGCTTAGATTCTCTCTTTGGTAAAAATCTCACATTATTAGCAGTTACCTCAAATTTGCTTTTCTGAGTTCCCTCTGACTCCCATCTTCTTTCTCGGAGTCTTCCTTCTACTAATACTGGATTGCCCTTACTTAAGTACTGACCACAGCTTTCTGCCTGTTTGCCAAAGACAACAACATCTATAAATAGGGTTTCGTCCTTCAAATCATCCCCTTGTTTATATCTTGATGTTACAGCCAATCTCATTGTCGTGACAGGCATTCCATTAGGGGTATAGCGTACATCTGGATCTTTTGTTAAATTACCTATCAATATAACCCTGTTAAACATTACTATTCTACCTTAGCCTCAATGTCAGTAATTGCTTCCTGAGATAAAACCCCTGCTCCAAAAACCTCTTTAGGAATTGCTTCTATCTGTTTTTTTGACAATTTAATAACCATGAATTTTATAACAGGATCATGAACCTTGAAAAAATCCTCCATTTTTTTAATGGTAGATGGAGGTGCCTTGAACAAAAGAAGAACATATATGCCCATTTTTTGCTTGTTTATCTCATAGGCGAGTTTTCTTTTACCCCAATAGTCTGTCTTAAGGATCTCCCCATTTGTTGAAGTTATTATTTCGGAGATTTTCGCTATTGATGTATTTACCTCTTCTTCGTTAAGAGAAGGGTTTAAAATAACAATATTCTCATAAATATTCACAAAACACCTCCACATGGATTTTAGCCCATTCACAAATGGAAGGGCATGGAGAAAAAATTTTATTCAAAGAAACTTTATTTTATATCATATTGTTCTGAATAAAATCAAATCAGTTTGTATTCCTTTAGTTTTTTATTAAGGGTATTTCTATTAATACCAAGTATTTTGGCTGCTTTAACCTGATTTCCGAGGGTTTCTTTCATCACAATACTTAAAAGAGCCTTTTCTACTTCAGATATAACAATATTATATAAGTTTGCCCCCTCTATCTTAGACATATGCCCTATAAAGTTAATCAGTTTATTTTCAAGAAAATCCTTTATGGAACAATTCTTATAATCAATTTTATTTTCTCTATTCTGTGATATTTGTTCATAGACCTTTATAATTGTATTTTTTAGTTTCTCTGGATCTATGGGCTTTTCCAAATAACCGTAAATGCGTTCAGTCAATGTATAAGATATATTTATTTTTTTGCCATTTGATAGAAGAATAATAAAGGAATCAGGATTTCGGGATATGATTTTTTTTTCTATGATGTCTTTATAAGAAGAGTTTATTAGTAAGATATTAACATTTTTTAATATCTTTGCTGCAGACAGGATATTCTTTTTTAAAATTATCTCAAATCCAAGAGGTGAAAGGGTTTCCTTGATAAACCTTGTAGATTGACTATCATTATCTATAATTAGAATTTTTTTATTCATAATCTTGCTTTTTGCTTATAAAATTACCCTATCTATCAGAAATAACGCAAGCCAATTTTATTCATTTAAACAGATTGTTTTTGTAAATATAATGTTCCACTGACTCTGGTAAAAGATACTTTATGCTCATCCCCTTTTTGATTATATTCCTTATCTCGGTTGATGATATACCCATTTGGGTAATCTGAATAGGAAAGACCTTTCTGCCTGAATTTAGGATCAAAAAATCAGATAGAGTCTTCGTATCCTTTTTTACATAGGGAGATTTAAATATCTCAGACAATTCATAACCTGGCCTTGAGACGATAATAAAATCAATCTCTTCAACAATCCTTTCAGGTTGCCACCAGTTCGGCAAATCCAAGAATGCATCTATACCTAAAATAAAAAAAAGCTCATCGTTAGGATAGATCTTACGAAGGATTTTAATAGTATTTATTGCATACGATTTTTCCTTTTGTTTTATCTCTATATCTGATATTTCAAAATTTTTATTTGAAGATATTGCAATCCTTGTCATCTCATATCTATGAGAGGCATCTGATAGGTCAGATATTTTAATAGGTGGATTCCCCGCTGGAATAAAAATAACCTTGTCAAGATTGCCTTTTTCTCTTGCATCTTCAGCAGCCCTTAAGTGACCAAAATGTATGGGATTAAATGTACCACCAAGAATTCCTAATCTCATAATTAATAATTAAGAGAATATTCATTTGTTACAAATCTATAATAATTAATTTATTAGTAGTGAATTCTGATCTATGAAGTTAAATTTAACAGTCCCATTTTTTCAAGAACATCTTCAGCTCTAGTCCTTGTCGGAGGTGCGTCTTCAGGTAAATAGAGCATCACTCCACCCTTAACAGGCCTAATGACTATCTTTCCTTCTTGTGCAAGCTGATTCGTTACTTTTATAGGGTCTTCTCCATCAAAATACTTTTTAAACGCCTCGTTAAAGCCTGAATATACAGAGTGTATGCCTTTATAACCCTCTTTTCTGAGACTAACTATTGCCTTTTTAACAAATTCCTCATAACTTAATTTCTCTGTCATAAAAATTCCCCCTTGTTTTATTTACTCCCTTATTTGTCCATTTCCAAATACAATAAACTTTGTGCATGTTAATTCCTCAAGACCCATAGGACCTCTTGCATGAATCTTATCTGTAGATATGCCTATCTCTGCACCAAGACCAAATTGATACCCATCATTAAGCCTTGTTGATGCATTGATAAAAACTGCTGATGAATCAACCTCCCTGATAAATCTCATGCCCCTTTCATAATTCATTGTTACAATAGAATCAGAATGGGCTGAGCCATATTTAGATATATGTGCAATAGCTTCATCCATATCATTTACTATCTTTACATTTAAGATAAGGTCAAGATATTCATTGTAATAATCCTCTTCCTTTACATCCTTTATATCAGGATATATAGCTGTTGTTTTTGGACAGCCTCTTATCTCAACCCCTGCTTCTTCAAATTTCTTTAGCATTTTTGGCAGAAAACCTTCTGCAATAGGCTCATCAACGAGCATTGTCTCCATTGCATTACATGTGCCTGGTCTTTGAACCTTTGCATTGAAACATATCTCCTCAGCCATTATTAGATCTGCATCCCTGTCCACAAAGACATGACACACCCCTTTGTAATGTTTTAATACAGGGATTCGGGAATTTTCAGTAACCGCTCTTATAAGACCTTCACCTCCACGAGGGATTATTAGGTCTATAATACCCTCAAGTTTTAGCATCTCCATAACTGCTTCCCTTTCAGGGATATCAATAAATGTAATAACGCCTTCATGAATGCCTTCTTCTTTTAGCACTCCCCTCATTATATTAACTATGATCCTGTTAGAATTTATAGCCTCAGAACCACCTCTCAGCAATACAGAATTACCTGCCTTCAAGCAGAGAGTCGTTGCATCAACAGTAACATTAGGCCGAGCCTCGTATATTATACCAATCGTTCCTATTGGCACCCTCATCCTGCCAACAATCATGCCATTAGGTCTTTGTTTCATATTTATTATCTCTCCGACTGGGTCTGGAAGTTGAGCTACCTCTTTTATGCCCTGAACCATCTCATCAATTCTCTTTTCATTAAGTGTGAGCCTGTCTATAAGGGCATTAGACAGTCCCTTCTTTTTCCCGTTTTCTATGTCTTTTTTATTTTCAGCTAAAATTTCCTTAGTGCTGTTTTTTAAAGCCTCTGCCATTTTTAGAAGCAAGGTATTTTTTTTGTTTGAGGATTCCTTTGCGATCGCCTTTGCACCTTCTTTGGCTTCCATTGCCTTATTGAATATTAATTGCTTTATTTCCATATACTGCCTCCGTAATCAAATAAAGATTAAATGCTTTTTTCAAATAGGTTTTTTTGTTATAATACTAAACAATAAAAAAATTCAAGGGAGGTTTTTTTATGGCAACACCAGTAGTTGATTTTGATCTTTGCATAGGATGCGGCTCCTGTGTTGAGGTGTGTCCAGAGGTATTTGAACTCAGGGATGACAAGGCATGGGTAATAGGTCCTGACAAATGTAATACCTGCGATTGTGAGGAGGCAGCAAATATCTGTCCTGTTGAAGCGATCAAATTTGAATAGCATTAATTAATTAGCCGTCAGCCTTCAGTAAAAAGTGTTAGTTAGATGCTGAATGTTGACGGCTTACTTCTATAAATACCCTTTTGCCATCTCAATTAGTCCATAAACCTTTATATCTATAAAATTCCCCTTATCTTTCAGTTCTTTGAGGATTCTATAAATTTCAGAGGCTGGGATTTTTATTATTTCTATGTCTTCACTTTCATCTGAAGGATGCTGTTTTTTTAGATCATCAGATGCCGGAAAAATATCTTTTGCAAGAAAGACGCTTAAGATCTCCGTTGACATGCCAGAAGATATAGGTCCTTCACAAAGAAATATGAAGTTATCAGATGTGTAACCTGTCTCCTCAATTAACTCACGCCTTGCAGCATCAATAAGTTTTTCGTTTTTGTCATTTAGACCAGCAGGAAACTCAACCACAAAATTATTTACAACAGGTCTGAATTGTCGTATAAAAAGAAATTCATTATTTGCTGTTACAGGCACAACAGCGACTATGCCTTTACAGTTAATCCTTTCCACAGCCTCCCAGTTCCGTACCCTGCCTGATTTATCCCTGTAACTAATAATTAAAGACCTGAGAAACTTCCCTTCCCAGACTATATTTTTGCTAATGATTTCCATTTCCTAATGCTAAAGCAAAAAAACTCTTTGTTTACCCATAAACAATACTTACTAAAGGCTTTGATGTCATACTGATTTGTTTGATTATTGATAAGGGTTTATTATAAAATAAAACCCTATCCCGGCGGCCAGTGCATATGTCTACCACCAAGTACATGAAAGTGTATATGATAAACTGTCTGTCCACTTTCTGGATTACAGTTTGTTACAACTCTGAAACCCCTTTCGGCAATACCTTTGTCTAAGGCAATCTTATTTGCAATCTTTATGAGGTGTGCAATGAGGTGATTATCCTCTTCTGTGATATCAAGAAGTGTAGGGATATGCTTTTTAGGAATTACAAGGGTATGAACAGGTGCTTGGGGGTTTATATCCTCAAATCCCATAACATAATCATCCTCATAAATTATCTTTGCAGGTATTTTTTTCTCAACTATTTTACAAAATATACAATCACCCATTTTTACCTCCAAATTAAGTATTTCTGCCCTTATTATTACTTTTCAATCTTTCTATAAAAACATGTCCTATTTCCAGTATGACAGGCAACCCCACCATGCTGTTTAACCTTAATCAAAAGCGTATCAGCATCACAATCATATAAGATCTCCTTTACCTCTTGAACATTTCCAGAGGTCTCACCTTTTTTCCAGTATTTTTGTCTTGACCTTGACCAAAAATGGGTAAGACCTGTCTCTAAAGTCATTTTTAGGGATGTCTCGTTCATGTATGCCATCATCAGCACATCGCTGTTTTCATAGTCCTGAATTATGGCAGGTATTAATCCTTTTTCATCATATTTAAGTTCTGGAAGCATATTCCCTCCAAAATCTCATTTGAGATGTTTAATAATTCTCTATTTTAAAAGGTCTCTATGTCAAGTATTAAGATTTCTTAAGCCCTTTTTGCCAGTTGGGCTTGAAATCTATGTATTGCAGGTATTTTCAAAATTCAGTTCTACCTATTTTTAAACTTATTGTCAAACATATCAATAAAAAAACATTTGCTTAAAGGATTAGGGAAATTTTATAAAATCAAGCTTTTATATATTGAAATATTGCAATATGTATCTTAAAGCAACAAAGATGATTATTATGCAAATTAAACCTTTTATAATTTTTTGAGGTAAAAACTTCTGTAACCTTGCCCCAAAGTACATGCCCACAAAACCACCTAAACCAAACAATATTCCTAATAACCAGTCAGGCCTATTATAGGCTCCAGCAACTGGGATAAATGTGAAGAATAAAGCCCCAGCAAAGGATGTTATGAATGTTCCCATTAATGTAGAACCAGCTATTGTATATACAGGGAGATGGAAAAGGGATATGCAGAATGGTGCGAGAATAGCGCCTCCGCCTATTCCGTATGCACCACCAATGATGCCTATGACAAGGGCAAGTGTAAACATGCCTATTGTACTAAAGGAGAATCTCTCTCCTAAGAATTCGTATTCTATTTTTTTAAGAGAGATCTTTATTGTTTTTACTACCGCATAAGCTGGTAAGCCTGCTTTTATGGGATTTATGATTTGTCTTGTATCGTCTATTTTTTTTCTTAATTTTTCATCAATAGCTTTTACTGAGGCGCCCCTTTTTTTTATACCAATAAGGTCTCTCAATATAAGGATGCCAGTATATAATAAAACAAACCCTGCAAATAATTTAAATGAAGTGGGATTTGGCAGATAGATTATCCTAATATAATAACCTATAAAAACACCAGGCAGTGTTCCAGCGATTATTAACCATGTCAGAGGCCAATTCATTCTCCCTTCTTTGATATATCTATATACACCGCTCGGGATAGCAACTATGTTATATACATGATTGGTTCCACTTACTGATGGGGCTGTATAGTTAAGTACGCTAACCTGAAATGGGAGAATAATAAATGCACCAGAGATTCCTCCAATAGATGTAAAAAATGAGATAATCATAGCAACAAGAGGAGGAATAAGAATATTAGTTTCAACTCCTGAAATAGGAAATTTTATATTTAAGAAATCAAACAAATTTGTATCCTAAGATAAAGAACTAAAATCTTTTCTTGCAATCTTTATCTTTTTAATACGTTTGCTTAGCTTTATCCACAGATAAGATCCTATAGATATAGATATAATAGCAATGATATGCTTTATAATAAGGGCACTGCTCTGACCCTTTTTTTTAGCATTATAGAATTCAAAGTCTATGTAGTAAGTAATCCTTATTATCCCTCCTACTAATATCCATATAATAGAAAATAATCCGAGTAAAGCTATATTGTTATACATCTTAAGCATATAATCAATAGTCCTGTCATCCTTTGCATTTTCTAATTTATTTGTAATTATCCAAAGAATAACCCCACTTGAAAGCAACATCGCAGTTGCTACATCATGGAAATAGTTGCTCATCATGATAAATACACTTAATTCCTGACCCATTTCCCCACTTCCAATTTTTTTTCTCTTTCTCTTGCAAATTCCTTAAAGGCCCTTCCTTGTGGATATTGTATCATCCATGATGTTATATGACTCATTGGAAACCCCCTCCAAGAGATCTGGAGTATCCTTTGGATTATCTTTGATATAGGGAACAGATCTGCTCTAAGCTTAATGATTGCCTCTTCCCTTTCTTTTTCAGACATAGTTGGATGCTCAAATACTGCATGGTTGCCATCAAAAACATCCCAGTCAAGGCCTTTGATAAGATATGGTTTATACATTTCATAAAGTTCTGTGCCAGGAAAGGGGGTAGTCATTACAGGATGGGCAGCTACCTTAAGTTCATCGCATAACTTTAATATGCCGTCAAAGTCCTCTTTTGTATCCTGTCTTCCGCCCACCATAATAAAAAGCATCACATCTATTCCATTATCCCTTATCTTTTTTATCGCATCTCTCCTCTGTCTTCCTTGTTTGGTTATAGCCTTATATTCTTCAAGACTGCCTATATTATTTGATTCCCATCCAACAAGCACTGCTGTAAGTCCTGCCCTTCTTGCATACTTCAGGAGTTCATCGGATCGGGGATGTTGGACTGAATTAAGGTCTCCTGATCCAAACCACCATTTACCTTTTATGTTTTCTGCCATCTCTCTGTATAATTCTATTGACCTCTTTACATTTACTCCCCATATGTTGTCATCGATACCCCAAAAAAGTCTCCATTTGCTTGAGGCAACCTCTTCTACAACATCTTTGATAGGCCTCATTCTGACCTTACCACCATAGAATTTGTGAACAGAACAGAATGTGCAGCTATAAGGACATCCCCGGCTTGTCTGGAAATAGCCATATACATATTTTGTCTTCCATAGATTTGTTACTGGTTTGGGAAGATTTATTAAATCAGAAAAATTTCCTTTATAAAATGGCTTTAGTCGATTGATTTCTGCATCTTTAAGAACCTCTTTCCATACAGATTCAGCCTCTCCAAGGATTATTGAATCTGCATGTTTTTTTGCCTCCTCAGGAAGAGCTGTAACATGAATACCTCCAAGCACTACCTTTTTACCCATTGCCCTTAATTTATCAGACATTTTATAGACCCATGGAGATTGGGGTGTAAGGACAGTAAATCCTATGAGATCTGCATCAACATTCTCTGGATTAAAATCCTCTTTATTCGCATCAATGAGACTAATCTCTACATCATCTCTTATTTGATATGTAAGTCCTGCAAGATATTCAAGCACAGGCGGTGCTATGGGAAGTCCTTTTGATTTCTGTCCTTTTTCTCCAAAAGGAGGGGATATGAGTAGAAGTTTCATATTTTTATTTTCACTTTAGAGTATAATTATTATATTATATCAGAAGAATTAGGAGGTTTATATGCTTATTATTGCAGAAAATCTTAATGTAAGGAACAAGACTTATATGCAGGCTCTTAAAAACCGAGATTCAAAGACCATTGAGTCATTAGCAAAGACCCTTGCTGAAAAGGGAGCAGATTTGATAAATATACAATGCTCACTTGATGGTTATGGAGACGAAGATATACTTCCAATGGTAACAGAGGTTGTGCAGAAGGCAACAGGCCTACCATTATGTCTTGATTCAAGAAATGATATTGCCTTAAAAAAGGCTATTGAGATATGCGATGAGCCTCCTTTGATCAATTACCTATCTGCTGATGAAAAAAATATTAATGAAATCCTTGCCCTTGTGAATAAATATAATGCAAACCTTGTTATAAGGGCATTAAAAGGGTCAGTGCCTATTACCCTTGAGGCAAAACTCCTTATCCTTGAAGATTTAATAGAAAAGGCTAATGCTGCTGATATCCCAAATGAGAGATTATTTGCGGATCCGTCAGTTGTCCATATAGGCAGGGGAATGGGGCAGGAACATCTTGTAAATACAAGGGAATGTATATTAGCCCTTAATGAGATGGTTGATCCACCCATTAATACTATTGCATGGATTTCAAATGTCTCTGTTGGGCTCTCTAAAAGTCTGGCGCCCCATGTAAATGCTGCCTTTTTATGTTATCTTGCTGGTGCTGGATTGGATGCAGCTATAGTAGATGTTATGGATATGGAGACAATAAAGACTACCTATCTAATAAGGGCATTTAGGGATGAGTTGGTATTTTCTCCTGCAGATATTTTGTAGATTATAAGGGGAAGGAAATTGCTAAGACTACGGGACGGCATAGTAGAGCTTTATAAAAAGGTTGCCACATCTATACCTACTGATGTGGAAGAGGCATTAAAAAAAAGTTACAATGAAGAGCATGAAAGACTTTCAAGGGAAGCCCTAGGGATCATTCTTAATAACATAACTTTGGCAAGAAGAACATCCCGTCCCATATGTCAGGATACAGGTTTCCCTGTATTTTATGTAAAGGTTCCTAAGGGCCTAAGCCATAATCTTGTAAAAGACATAATTATGGATGCAACCCGTATTGCCACAAAAAAAATACCCCTTAGGCCAAATGCAATTGATACAATAACAGAAAAAAATACTGGAGACAATGTGGGAGATTATTTCCCCCTTGTTTATTTAGAGGAGTCAGATGAACAATCCCTTGTTATTGATCTTATGCTAAAGGGAGGTGGATGTGAAAATCTGGGTCATACATATAAACTACCTATAGAGCTTAACTATGAAAATGATACCACGCATACTGTATTGGCTGAAAGGGACTTTAAAGGCGTAAGGCTTTGCGTCCTTGATGCAGTATTCAAGGCACAGGGAAGGGGGTGCCCTCCCTATACCTTAGGGATTGCAATAGGAGGGGCAAAGGATCAGGTCTCATTTCTTGCAAAGAAACAATTAATGAGAAGGATTAATGACAGGAATCCAAATCCAATACTTGCTGATCTTGAAGATCTGATTTTAAATGATATAAACAGCCTTGGCATAGGAGTTGCAGGATTTAGTGGCAGAACAACTGCAATAGGTGTAAAGATAGGGGCTGTCTGTCGCCATCCAGCATCTTATTTTGTTGATATATCCTTTTCATGCTGGGCAAACAAACGGGGTAGATTGATATGGTAAGTTCAGGAGTCAGAATAAGAACCCCCCTTTCAGAAGGAGATGTCCTTAAGTTTAAGGTTGGAGATATAGTTTTAATAAACGGTCTAATCATAACAGGAAGGGATAAGGTTCATAAATATCTTTTTAGAGAAAAACCTAATAAAAAAGAGATTCCCTTTGAACTTGAAGGCAGTATAATTTATCACTGCGGTCCTATAATAACAAAGATCGACAATGAGTACAAATTAATTGCTGCTGGACCTACAACAAGCATGAGGGTTGAGTTATATGAGCCTGATATTATCAGGAGGTATGGAATAAGAGGGATAATAGGTAAAGGTGGCATGGGCAAAAAAACTATAGAAGCAATGAGGGAACTTGGTTGTATATATCTTCATACCATAAGCGGTGCAGCAGCATACCTTGCTGACAGGATAAAAGGGGTATCAGATGTATGGAAATTGGATGAGTTTGGAGAGGCAGAGGCTATGTGGCTTTTTGATGTAGAAGACTTTCCAGCAATAGTAACAATAGACGCCCACGGAAACAGCCTGCATAGGGATATAGAGAAGGCATCCCTTGAAAATTTAAAGAGGTTGATTTTACAGGTATCTTAAGATGAGGTTTTTTATTGCAGGAGGTACTGGTTTTGTTGGTAGGCATCTTATAGATGCCTTAAGAAATACAACATTTAGTGCAAGATGTCTTGTTAGGTCAGAAGAAAGGGCAAAGGAGATCAAATTAAAGGGTTTTGAGACAGTCATAGGAGATATAACAGATAGGGAAAGTCTTAAAGGGAGATTAGATGGCTGTGATATAGTTGTTCATCTAGTAGGGATTATTGAAGAGAAAGGTGATATGACCTTTCATAAGATTCATGTAAAGGGCACATTTAATCTTGTTGAAGAGGCAAAAAAGGCAAACATTAAGCATATATTTTATCAGAGTGCATTAGGTGCATCAATTACATCGTGGTCAGTTTATTATAAAACAAAGGCAGAGGCAGAAGATATTGTAAGGAATAGTGGAATCCCTTACACAATTTTTAGACCCTCCCTTATAATTGGAAAAGGAGATGGCTTTACAGAAAGGATTAAGGAACTAATAATGCTTGGACCTTTTGTGCCAATACCTGGAGAGGGAAATGCCCGTTTTCAACCCATTTATATAGATGATTGGGTAAAATGTTTCTTCAAGGTCTTTTCAGAGGGATCTCAATATTTATCGGGCATTTATGAGATAGGCGGTACAGAGCATCTCACCTATAATGAAATAGTTATCCAGATAATGGAGGCTCTGGGAGAAACCAAACCCATAATTCATGTGCCCTTAAAAATTATAAAGATGGGTTTACCCATTTCTGGATTAGCAAGCAGGATTGGAAATCTCATCGGTAAAAAGATTCCCCATGCTACAAAGGAGCAATTGCTACTTTTACAGCAAGACAATATTTGTGATTTAGATATTATTAAGAAAAATTTCGGATTTGAACCTATAAAATTCAGGGAAGCCTTAAAAAGGATTATTAAAAATTGAGCGACTATAATAGGTGACATGCCTTTAACTAATAAATATAGAGGTTTGTAAGAAGTGGCAACAAATATAGTCTATGAAATCATGACATCGGATGTGATCACTACTTCAAAGAATACTGGATTAGATGAAGTAATAGAAAAGTTAGCAACAAGCAGTATAAGCAGCATTGTTGTAGTAGAGAACAACATTCCTGTTGGAATAGTCTCAGAAAGAGATATAACAAGATTAGTGTCATTTAGCAAAGATATCTATAAAGTAAAGGTTTCAGAGTTTATGTCTCCTAATCCAGTTACCATTTATAGAAATGCTGATATAGTTATGGCATTGGAAAAGATGGAGAGGCATGGCATAAGAAGGCTTATTGTTGTAGACAAACAGGGAAGATTAAATGGAATCATCACATACTCTGATATCATAAGAAAACTTGAGGAGAGCTTTTTCAAGGTCCATACCTCAATTGAGACAGTCATGACACAAAATATATTAAAGATTCATCAAGATGCGAGTCTAAAAGAGGCAATTGATTTTATGGCACATGAGAAAAAGAGTTGTCTCCTTGTTGTGTCAGATAAACTATCCAATGATATTAACTCCTTAGTTGGCATAATTACAGAAAGGGATATTGTGAAGGTACTTTATAAAAAGTTGCCACTTGATATAAGTGTAAGAGATATCTGCACTAAAAATATTATATACACAAATTATGACACTATTCTCTATGATGCTATAAAGATAATGAATGAGAGGAATATTCGTCATATGGTTGTGATATCAGAGGGTTTTCAATTAAAGGGCATAGTTACACAGACTGATGTTATTAATATGCTCAATGAAAATTTGAGGAAGGGTATTAAAGAGCAATACCAGAGATTAAGGGAATCCCTTGATGCCCTTAAGACAGGTTTTATTGAGTTTGAGCTTAATGAAGAGGGAACAATTCTATATATAAGCAGGCATGGCTCGCATATTTTAGGTTTTGAAAATGTAGATAATGCAATAGGATTTTCATTTGTTAATCTTTTAAGTGATAAAAGACAATGGCAGGAATTTCTTCAAAGGGCTAATAGATCATCTGTAATTAATTTTACTTTTAATACAAGGGAAAGGGTAATAGAAGGTTCTTTTAATATACGCAAATTCAGTGCAAGAGGGATTTTTAAGGATATAACAGAGGATTTTATTGAAAGGGAAACCATAAAAAAACAGAAAAATAGATTTGAAAATATTTTAAAGACCTTATCAGAAGGACTTATCATATACAATAAAAATGGGGATATAAAAGAGGTGAATCAGGCAGCTCTGAATATATTAGGGATGACAAAGGATGAACTTATAGGTAAGACCTTTCATAGCCTTAATAATATTATGCTGGCCGATGAAAAAGGAAATTTCTATAAAGTTAAGAGAAGTACTGACGGTGATTACAGATGGTTTATTGCCAACATTACACCTATATTTGATGAAGAAAACAAGCTATTAGAGATTGTTCAGATACTTACTGATATTACTGATATATATATGCTTGAACAGAGAACTAACAGGATACTTGAGACAGCCCGAGAAGGCTACTGGGAAGTTGATCTGGACGGCAGGATAAAGAAAATAAATATGGCCCTTTCAAACCTTCTTGGATATAGTATGGAGGAAATGCTATCTAAAAGCATCTATGATATTGTTGATGAAGAAAATAGATATATATTTGAAGAGGCCCTTAAGAGAAGGGAAAAGGGGATATCAGATAGTTACGAGATAACCTTGAAGAATAAAAATGGTGATAATGTCTATGTTATTGTGTCAGCCTCTCCACTTATAGACACTACTGGAAAGGTGTTTGGGGCAAGTGCATTTATAACAGATATTACAGAACTGAAGTCAGCCCATGATGTGCTTCATTCAATAGCATCCTTTTACAAGGATATTTCGCAGGCATTAAATGAAACAGAGACGTATCAAATACTTCAGCACTATCTTCTTTCATTAAATAAAGGGGGAGCAAAGATAAATGCAATATATTTAGTAAATATAGATCCAAATAAACGTACTATTAATGATTTAATAAGTTATAATGACTCAGGATTTGAGGAAAAAAATAAATTTCCAGGACTTGATAAATGCAAATGCTACACTTACAACAGGCCTTTTTTAATACAAGACCTATCAAGGGATTATCCCTGTCCTTATCAGAGATTTGCTGTAAAAAGGGGTAGCTATTATTGTGTTCCTATGAGCACAGGTGGGGTAACATCAGGAATACTTCATCTTTACAGTATAAGTCCAAATTTCTTTTCTAAGCAGATTAAAGAGGTCATAGATAATTTTATTACCCTTTTTGCTTCTGTTGTGAATAGTATGCGTCTTCTTGAGATAAATAAAAATCTTGCGCTTATAGACCCACTGACAGGTCTTTATAATAGAAGATATTTTGAGGAGTTTATGGAGAAACAGCTTGCAATAGCTGAAAGGAATAATCAACCCTTAAGCATGATTATTCTTGATTTAGACAATTTTAAGAACTTTAATGATACCTATGGACATGATGCTGGTGACATGGCCTTGAAGACTATTGCCCATACAATAAATAAAAACATTAGGGCATCGGATATAGGAGTCAGATATGGTGGTGAGGAGTTTATAATAGTTCTTCCCAATACAGGTAAAAAGAATGCCTTTGAGGTAGCAGAAAGGATAAGAAATAGTATAGAGATAAATAAGATCCCAGTTTTTAGAGATAAAAAGATAGCTATTACTGCGAGCTTAGGCATAGCAACATATGGAATAGATGCTGACAGTATTGAAACCTTGATAGCAAAGGCAGATAATGCCCTTTATAATGCCAAAAAAAGTGGCAAAAATAAAGTATTTATGGCCTAATTATAAATTATTGAATCTGTTACTTTACTACCATTACAGGGCATTTTGAGTAATCAACTACCTTTGAAGATACACTACCTAATAGGAATTTTTTAGTGCCATGCTTCCCGTGAGAGCCTGTTATAATTAAGTCAGCCTTCATCTTCTGAGCTGTCTCAAGGATTTTCTCTGCCGGATCACCCTGTCTTATAAGGGTCTTGACCTCTATTGATTTTCCTGAAAGGGATTTTCTTATCTTTTCCATTGCATCGGCAGTCTCTTTTGAGAGAGCTTCAAGTATCTTATTTCTGTCCATTGAAGAAAGTTCTGTTAAATAAAGTTCAGGTATAACAGAGAGAACCGTAAGGGATGCGTTAAAGTTCATTGCGAGCTCAACACCTTTTTTTAACGCCTTATCAGATGATTTTGATCCATCATGAGCTACAAGTATTTTTTGCATATAGTAACCTCCTTATTTATAGAAATTTATTTATGTTTAATCCATTAGACCTCTTACAAAATCACGGTTTTCTAAATACCAACTAATACATTTTTTTATTCCCTCTTCTATCCTTGTTGTTGGTTTCCAGCCAAGTCTTTCCTTTGATTTTGTTATGTCTGCCCATGTTGCCCTTATATCAGCAGGATGCATGGGAAGCCAATTAATATGAGCCCTTTTCCCAAGATATTCTTCTATAAGATTTATAACATAGATTAATTCAACAGGGCTATCACTTCCCAGGTTGAATATTTCATAACCTTTTATATTAAGGCACCTCAAAGTACCTTCAGCAATGTCATCAATGTAAGTGAAATCCCTTTTTTGTTTGCCATCTCCAAAAACAGGTATGGGTTTACCCATATCAATATTTTTTATAAACTTAAAGATGCTCATATCTGGCCTTCCAGCAGGACCATATACGGTAAAATACCTTCCTATACTTATATCAATGCCATAAAGGTAGTGATATGTATAACAAAGCACCTCTGCTGCCTTTTTTGTTGCAGAATAAGGTGCTAAGGGACGGTCAGTATTGTCCTCTACATGAAAAGGGATTTTTGAGGCTCCACCATAGAGGCTTGATGTAGAAGCAAGAAAAAACTTTTTAATCTTATTTGTTCTACAGCATTCAAGGAGATTTAGTGTACCCTTTAGGTTTGTATCAAGATATGTCCAAGGATCCTCCACTGATGCCCTAACACCAGCCCTTGCAGCAAGGTTTATCACTGCATCAATTTTATAGTTAGAAAAAATAGTCTTTACAGAATCAAAGTCCCCTATATCGGATTTATGAAAGTTGAAATCTATATTAGCCTCTAACCCCTTTTCTTTTAGGAGCCTTAGCCTCCATTTTTTGAGATTAGGGTCATAGTAGTCATTTAAATTGTCTATGCCTATAACCGCTATCCCCTGTTTTAGAAGTAATTCAGATACTTTATAGCCTATAAAGCCACAGCAGCCAGTTACTAATATCTGTTCATAATTCATAGCTCATGACTCATCAATTATTTATGTTATGAATCATCAGCTATCACCCATGAACAGTATATATTAGCATATTTTAGCGTGGCTTGACATAAATTCGTATAGGTGTACCCTTAAAGGAGAAACTATTTCTAATAGACTTCTCTATATATTTAATATATTGCTCTTTAATAGCGGAGGGATAATTTACAAAAACAGCAAAGGCTGGAGGCTCTGTAGCAATCTGGGTCATATAAAAAAATTTCAAATCCTTGCCTTTGTAGGTAGGTAATGGTTTAGATGATTTAATCTGTGTTAATAATCTGTTAAGCTCAGGCGTGGATATCCTTTTTTTCCTTTCAGCAGATATTTCATCTATCAGTGGAAATATCTTTGTTATTCTCTTTTTTTGAAGTCCTGATATTGTAATGAATGGTGCATAATCCATAAACCACATCTTGTTTTTAAGCTCCCTTTCAAATATTTTATATCCTATTTCAGGATCTTTTAGAGTATCCCATTTGTTTAATAGAAAAATTGCCCCTTTTCCATACTCGTCAACCAGTCCAGCAATTCTCTGATCCTGTTCAACGATTCCAGTAGATGCATCAAGGACAATCAAGACAATGTCAGCTCTTTCTATACTCTTTATTGCCCTTACAACAGAAAACCTCTCTAATGATGATATCTTACTTTTTTTTCTTATTCCAGCAGTATCAATAAATAAGTATTTTTTTCCGTGATATTTGCATATAGTATCAATTGAATCCCTTGTTGTGCCTGGTACGGAACTAACAAGCAGCCTTTTCTTCCCCAAAAGGGAATTTATCAGTGTAGATTTCCCTACATTAGGTCTTCCCACAACAGCAACCTTTAGAACTTCTAAATCCTGTTCAAGTTGAGAGTCTTTTAAATCTGAGATTGTTGGGCTTAATATTGAAACTATCTTATCCATTAAATCGTCAAATCCATATCCATTCTCTGCTGATAGGGAAAGTATCTCCTCTGCCCCTATTTTATAAAATTCTAACTTTTTAAAATCCTTATCAGGGGTGTCTATCTTATTTGCGACCCATAGGATCTTCTTTCCTGATCGCCTTAATATATTAGCAAGCTCAATATCTGAAGGGGTCAGACCTTCCTTAGCGTCAAGGAGATGTATTATCAAATCTGCTTCTTCAATTGCATATAATGCCTGTTCCTTTACCTGATTGGCAATCTCTCTATCGTCATCAATCACCTCCTCGCCATAAAAACCTCCTGTATCAACAACAATAAAATCCCTACCATCCCATTGGGTCTCCCCATAATTTCTATCACGGGTAACGCCAGGGGTTTTTTCAGTGATGGCAGGCAACTTAAAACTCTTTGATGAGGTTCTCATCATACGGTTAAAGAGGGTTGATTTGCCTACATTTGGTCTTCCGATGAGGGCAATAATTTTTTTCATATTATTGTTCTACGATGTTATAGGCCTTTATCTTCTTATGGAGATTACTCCTTTCAATATCAAGGATCTCCGCTGTTTTAGAGATATTCCAGTTATTTTCCTTAAGTTTTTTTATAATGAAATCCCTTTCAAAGGCTTCTCTTGCACTTTTCAAAGTTGAATAAGAAAAATAGTCATATTCCTTTATTAAATTTTGCATTTTGAACATAGCTAGGGACTCAATATCTTGTCTTGAAATCAAAGCAGAGGGCACCATTATCATAAGCCTTTCAACAACATTTTTCAGCTCTCTCACATTACCAGGCCATTCATAACTCTGCAATATTTTTATAGCATCTGGGGTAAAGGTCTTTGGTCTTACTCCATTTTCTAATACAAACATTTCAATGAAATATTCTACAAGCTGAACAATATCCTCCTTCCTGTCCCTTAAGGGTGGTACACTTAAGGGAATAACATTTAATCTGAAGAAAAGGTCTTCCCTGAAAGTGCCCTTTTTTACCTCTTCTTCAAGATTTTTATTAGTAGCAGCGATTATTCTTGTATCAACCCTTATATTCTTATTGCCTCCAACCCTTTGAAATGTCTGTGTCTCTATTGCCCTTAAAACCTTTGCCTGTGTGGATAGGGCCATGTCTCCTATCTCATCAAGAAATAGTGTGCCTTTGTCAGCTAATTCAAATTTCCCTATTTTCCTCTCTGTTGCTCCTGTAAAGGAGCCTTTTTCGTGACCAAATAGTTCACTCTCAATTAGTTCTTGAGGTATTGCCGCACAATTTACCTCTATAAAAGGCTTTGAAGAGCGATGGCTTTTTTCATGCAGTAACCGCGCAACAAGTTCCTTGCCTGTCCCACTTTCTCCAAGTATTAGCACCCTGCTATTGCTTTGGGCAGCAATCTCTATCTGCTGCCTTAATATCTGCATGCGCTCAGAATCACCAATCAATCTGCATTTTTTCGTTAAATTTGCCTTAAGATTTTTGTTCTCCTCCTCAAGTCTCTTTTTCTCAAGGGCTCTTTTAGCAACAATTACTACTTTGTCAAGGCTTAAGGGTTTTTCTAAGAAATCATAGGCACCTAATTTTGTTGCCTTTACAGCCAACTCAATATTTGCATGTCCTGAAATCATTATTACTGGCATGGTCATGCCAGAGGAATTTAATTTAGAGAGCACTTCTATCCCGTCCATTTCTTTGAGCCATACATCAAGGAATATAATATCCGGGTAATGTTCATGTGCCAACAACAAGGCTTCTTCACCCGAGGATGCCTCAATCACAGTATAACCTTCGTCTTCTAATATCTCTGAAAGGGTTTTTCTTATGTTTTCCTTGTCATCTACTATTAGTACCTTTGTTTTAGACATTGTATCCCTTTGTCTTTTAAAGTTTCTAGATTAATATCGGATTAGGCATTAATAGGCACATATATGCTGAAGATAGCGCCCTTTGGATAATTATCCCTTACCTTAATAGTTCCACCGTGATCACCTATAATCTTATTTGCTATTGCCAGGCCAAGACCTGTGCCATCTTCTCTAGTTGAGAAGTAGGGAAGGAATAATTTCTCCTTTTCTATATCAGGAATGCCCTTGCCCGTATCAGCAATCTCTAATATTAATTGCTCCTCCTCAATTTTTAATGTTATGTGAATTAAACCTTTTTCATCCATTGCCTTTATGGCATTGTCAATAATATTTATAAGTGCCCTTTTAAATTGTTCTTTATCAAGGTTCACAGTTGAAATATTGTCCTCTATAGAAACCTTTATTTCTAAATCCTTATATCCCCTATAAAGGTTTGTGATGTCATCTATTAGCTCTATTATATTGAACGGTGATTTATGGATATCAGGCATTTTGCCATAAAGTGAAAAGACATCTACTAATCTCTTTAGGCTTTCTACCTCAGATATAATTGTTTTTGTTGATTTTTCAAATACAGTTTCAAAATCAGCATCTTTTTGATGCCATTTTTTTATAAGCCTTTCGGTGGATAATTTTATAGGGGTCAGAGGATTTTTAATCTCATGGGCAAGTCTTCTGGCCATTTCCTGCCAAGTGATAAGTTTTTGAGCATTTACAATATCCGTGATATTGTCAAAAACAACCAGCATGCCAAGTGCTTTAGATGAATGTTCCTCCCTTATGCCAAATATATAAATTCTAAGAATAACATTTTCTCCTTTAATATTTATTTTAACATCTTTTTTTATTTGTCTGACCTCTTTTCCCTCTATTTTTCTAACAAGATCTGCAAGGTCATCAGATTTGAACATATTAACCAATTCAGAGTAGGTTTTTCCTATAATATCCGTCTGTTTTAAATGTAAAATAGAGCAAACGGCCCTATTAACTGTCACAATCTTACCTGAATTATCAAGAAAGATAACCCCAGAGTTGATGTTTTCAAGGATATTTTCAAGGTAAAGCCTTCTTCTATCAGATTCCATATAGGCATTCTGGAGAGACTCCTTGTTTTCTCTCAACTGCTTAATCATCTGATTAAAGGAGTGAATAAGCAGTCCTATTTCATCCTTGCTATTAATATCAACATGAACATTTAGATCGCCTGATGCAGCTTTTTCTGTTGCAAAAGCAAGGTTCTGGATAGGAATGGTGATATCTCTTGCTATTTTTATTGAAATCCAGATACTGGTAAATACCATCATGAGCGTGAGGAATCCAAGTATAAAGACAAAATTTATTCTTAATGGCATCTTAAATTCCTCAATTTTTAAATAATCCTCATAAATCTCCTTTAATCGGGCTGATTTTTTTGAGATCTCCTCTGAAATCATTATTTCTACTGTTATAATACTATTTGTCTTTCCCCTTTTCTCTGGAACCGCAGCCCTTATAATATCACCTTTTTCATTAGAGATTATCTCTGTACCCTCTTTACCTAAGAAGGCTTCTTTTATTGTATCAGTAGGATTTTCTGGGATGGCCGAATATCTATTTACTAATATATTATCAAAAATAGGGTATCCTTTACCTTTTGAAATGTCTTTAGCAATCTTTAATGCCCTTTCCCGTTCATTATCATAGAATGCCCTTGCAAGCCCAATAGACATCTTAAAAGGTTCCTTCATCTGGGGAGAAAGAAGTTGATTAATATACCTAGTTGCAAGACCGCTTGCTGCAATAAAGAGAAAGGCAGAAGGTATTAAGGTAAGGATTACGAAAAAGGTCATAAGCTTGACCTTAAACTTATAGCCTAATATCTTTTTTTTACTCTCAATATAAATATAAAAGAGGTTTTTACCGACAAAGAATATAAGCGTAAAAAGTGCGAGGATATTGATGGTAAAAAGGGTAAAGAGGATAACCCTTGTTGTGATATCAACATCAGGCAACTTTATAAAATAAATGGAAATAAAAGCTGATGCAAGGATAATTATTAATCCGAATATTATTATAAAAAGTTTAGGTGACTTCATGATTTAATTAATTTAATTGGAAAGATTTAGATTGCCTTGAAATACTAAATTCCTTTTCAGGCACGAAAAAAAAGATAAATCCTATTAAAGGTGGCAGTTTTCTAATTCTTGATTCTACTGTTACCTTGACAAAATATGCCCCTTTATCTAATTCCTTAAAATTTAGCAATCTCAGGTCAGATATTTTTAATGCCCATTCAATCATTGATTCAACATTTTTGAATCTCTTCTCAATCTGTAAACTGCCATCAATGTTTATAGCGGAATACTCTCTTTTTATAGGGTCGCTTTTTAATATTCTGACTATTTTTTTTCCTGTTATAAATTCATCAGGCCATATATTCCATACCCTGAAAAGGTCTATGAAAAATACCAGTTCCTTGGTCATTCCCTCATTAAGGCTGTTTATAAAGTTAGAGTCAGTTCTTAAAGAAGCAGATACATAAATATCTTTGTTAATAAGGCTTACCTCTAAGTCAGAAATCTCTGCAGGAAAGCCTTTTGTAAAGGATGTAAGAATAAACAGAAAAAATGATGAAACAGTTATTAAATAATAGGAAATCTTTTCCATTTTAAACCCATTTCATTATAACATAAAGAAACATTTCATTAAGTATTATTATGGATTAGGGTTTAGCATGAGAAATCTTAGTGTTGTGGGAATATATATAGAAATCTAATAAATCCATTCCCTCTGAAATATGTC
>CAZIMB010000011.1:0-42015 GCA_964540275.1 uncultured Nitrospirota bacterium
AATTAAATATAAAATAATGGTGATATTTAATGCTTTCCTTTGTGGAGTTATGGGTTGACAACTCTTAATGCCTTTGTTTAAGCTATAAATTAGCGGGGTGGAGCAGCCTGGTAGCTCGTCGGGCTCATAACCCGAAGGTCAGAGGTTCAAATCCTCTCCCCGCCACCAATCCTCAAATCTTGAATTAACAGCAATTTATGATCTACAGGGCCCTTCAATCACATCTGATTTGATCATGCAAATGTTCCTTTACTGGTTATGACAATGTGAAATTATTAGGTGAAAATGATAAAATAGATATCTATGGGAAAGACCGTTGTAATAGTCAACCAGAAAGGAGGGGTAGGAAAGACTACTACAGCGATCAATTTGGCAGCATCCCTTGCCCTTGCTGAAAAGGATATACTCCTAATAGATACGGATCCACAGGGAAATCTGACAAGTGGATTAGGGATTGATAAAGATTCCTTAGAAAAGAGCCTATATGACGTATATATAGGAAATGCCCAATTAGAGGAACTTATAATCGAGACAAAGGTGCCTCACCTTTTTTTAGTCCCTTCAAATATTAATCTCCTTGGCGTAGAAATAGAGCTTGTTCAAAAGGAGTCAAGAGAATATATACTGTCAAATTCTATAGCAAAAGCAAAGGATAAGTTTAGATATATATTTATTGACTGTCCTCCATCTCTCGGGCTTCTTACCTTAAACGGGCTCGTTGCTGCTGATTCAGTAATCGTGCCTGTTCAGTGTGAATACTACTCCCTTGAAGGACTAGGTCTGTTAACAAAAACACTTAAGCTTGTGCGTAGTGCCTTTAATCCAGGACTTGATATAGAGGGAATACTTCTTACAATGTTTGACGCAAGGAATACACTTTCCCATCAGGTAGCTGCTGAGGTAAGAAAATTTTTTGGTGAAAAGGTCTATCATACATTGATACCAAGAAATGTTACACTCGGTGAGGCGCCGAGCCACGGAAAACCTGCAATCCTTTATGATGCAAGGTCAAAGGGTGCACAGAGTTATTTATCCCTTGCAAAGGAGATCCTAAATGAAGACAGCATTAGGAAAGGGGCTTGAGTCCTTGATCCCTGAAAAGGGGATAGAAGTCTTAAAAATAGACATAGATAAGATTTTGCCAAATGAATACCAGCCGAGAAAGATCTTTAAAGATGAGACGCTCGAGGATCTTGCTGAATCTATAAAAGAAAAGGGTGTACTACAACCTGTAATTGTATCAAAGGTTGGAGACGGCAGTTTCAGGCTCATAGCTGGTGAAAGAAGGTGGCGCGCTGCTGCAATGGCTGGTTTAAAAAGCATTCCAGCAATTATAAAAGAGACATCCTCCCAGGAGGCCATAGAAATAGCCCTTATAGAAAATATCCAGAGAGAAGAACTAAATGCTATTGAGACTGCTGAGGCATTTCAGAGATTGCTCAAGGAGTTTTCTTTATCACAGGAAGATCTATCAAAAAGGGTAGGAAAAGATAGGGCTACTATATCAAATTATCTCAGAATACTTAAATTACCAGATGAAATAAAGGTTTTTTTGAATGACAATACATTATCTATAGGGCATGCAAAGGCATTGCTTACCCTTGAGTCCCGACAAAAGCAGATTGAGGCAGCAAAGGAGATTATTAAAAAAGGGTTAAGCGTTAGGGCTTCAGAGGCATTATGCAAAAGGTTATCCAAGCCCTTAAAACAGGTAAAGAGGAAGGAAAAATTGCCAGAGGTCTCTGATCTTGAGGATAGGCTTACACGGTCTCTCGGGACAAAGGTTAGGATAAGGCATAAAGAAAAGAGGGGAAAGATAGAGATAGAGTATTACTCACTTGATGAATTAGACAGATTATTAGAGATACTTTTAACCCAAAGGTGAACCTAAAATATATTACAAATAGAAAATATAATTTAGACTAAGGTAATTCACGAGGTCTTAACCTCTTTATCCTCCTCTCTTCCCATGACATGCCCATTTCAAAAAGCATCTCCTGTACCTCTTGATATCTTCTTATCTTTTCCTCTTCCCTGCATCTTGCTAACTCTGCCTCTGTTTTTGCCCTTGCCACACAATCCTTTACAGCCTCAAGACCTATTTCTAATGACTCTATTTCTTTAATTATCCTTTCCCTTACATCCTCAATAGGGGCTTTCTCCTCAGCCGATGACATGAGAACAAATATTAATAAGATAGCAGTTATAATGCTGATATAAAAGACGATTTTTTTATGCATGGATATCTCCTTTTGCCAAGAAACGCAAAGATAAAACCATTAGTGGTTTTGTTTTATTATACCAAACCTTGTTTTTAAATACTCATCTAACCTTTTTGTCCATAGATCATATCCCTTATTGCTTAAATGGACACCATCATCAAGGAGATAATCCTTTATGACAATTCCCTTTGGATCTATAAAAAGACTATATATATCAAGATATTCAACTTCAAAATCATCAGCTATTCCTTTTAAAGAATCATTGATTTTTTTAATAATATTGTTATCTATCCACGGTAGGTATACAGGTAATATGCTCTGTATAACTATGGTTGAGGGATTGAATTTATTAGAAAGTATCTCAATAATTTTTTTATATCTATCTATTATCTCATAATCCTCCATTGCTATATTGTTTATTCCAGTCATAATAAATATAAGATCAGGATTATCAATTGATGATGTAATTAGATCCAAACGGCTTAATAATCCCTCTACGGTCTCACCAGATATGCCAAGATTAATCACACAAAAATCCTTAAACCTATCCTGCCAATCAAAGAATTCTGTTAAGGAATCTCCTATAAATACCAGTCTTTTCATTTTTAGTGATTATATGTTTTATGGTTTATAACTGACAAGGATTGCATTTATATGACCAACAGCTATCTTTGTTTTAAGTTGCACAGGTATTCTTTTTTCATCATCTGTAAGCCATATAAGTATGTCACCCTTTCTATCAAAGATTCCTTCAGTTTTCATAATAGGTTTTATTAAAATAGTACTAAAAGAGCCCAAAGGAGTCTTGATACTTTCTTTTTTGAGTATCTGTACCTCAATCTGGTAAATTTTTTTGTTGTCAAATACATCGACATAAACAGATTGACCAACCTCAAGTGGAAGCTTCCTGACATAATAAAAACTGGAGAGGGGATCTAAAAGAAAACCTTTCATATCAAAAATTGCCTCTTCTTTTTTAAGGTGATTTATATAGGTAATTTTTTTTGCTGATTGGTCAAATATAACCTCCTTATCACGCCTATGTTTTCCCTCTTTTAATTTAACCCTATATCTATATGGTAAGCCTGGAAATTTTCTATCATTTTCATTATTTTTCTTAAGTGTGCTGACAATAAGGTCTTCCACATGATAAAACACAGAAACCCATTTTGAAGAGTTTGCCCTTGATATTATATCTATAAACTCCCCATTATCCTGCAACTCAAGGGCTGCCTCCCCTGCCTTTATACCTGTCCATGTAAGGTCATAGGTCAATTTTTCGGTTGTCATAATAGCAAAGGCATTTGAATCCAGCAAAAGGCTTAATAATATAGTACAAAGCAATAATAATTTAATATTTCTCATTTTTAGTAGATTCAGGTTTAACAAGGTTTTAACCTTTTTATTAAGTAATCCAAATCCTATTACCCTATCTGAAAATATAAACCCTTTTCTGTTATATTAATACATGCTGATAATTCCTGCAATAGATTTAAAGGATGGCAAGTGTGTTAGGCTGCTTCAAGGAAGGGCAGATGCTGTTACTGTATATTCTGATAATCCTGTGGAGGTTGCAAAAAAATGGGAATCCCTTGGAGCAAGGCTTATCCATATTGTTGACCTTGATGGAGCATTTACTGGAAATCAGAGGAATATTGAAAGCATAAAAGAGATAAGAAGGGTTGTCACTGTTGATATAGAGGTTGGTGGAGGTATAAGGGATATTGAAAGAATAGAGATGCTCCTTAGTCTTGGTATAAACAGGGTGATACTTGGAACAGTTGCTATTGAGAGGCCTGAGCTGGTCATTGAGGCATGCAGGAGATTTCCTCAGAGGATAATTGCTGGTATAGATGCTAAGGATGGTAGGGTTGCAATAAAAGGTTGGGTTAGGGTTACTGATATTAAGGCAACAGAGCTTGCCTTAAGGATGCAGCAGCATGATGTCTGGGGAATAATTTATACAGACATATCAAGGGATGGTATGCTCACAGGACCCAATATTGATGCAATGAAAGAGATGGTCAATACAGTCAATATCCCTGTTATTGCCTCTGGAGGTGTATCCTCTATAGAGGATATAAAGAGACTTAAGGAGATAAAAGGTCTTTACGGTGTGATTACAGGAAAGGCACTTTATTCAGGCACCATAGACTTAAGAGAGGCTTTGAAGATAGCAAATGGGGATTATTGCATTAATGGATCGCATTAAATATTTTGTAAGGGCCCTGAGGTCAGGATATGTGCTTTTAGTGGGATGACATAAAGAAAAGGGGATGCCCAAATATCTTATAGATTTGGAAAACCTCAGGATATGCCTTGCAGATTGAGGGTTTTAACATGCTTGCAAAAAGAATAATACCATGTCTTGATGTAAAGGATGGGAGGGTTGTGAAAGGGGTTTCCTTTGTGAACCTACGAGATGCTGGAGACCCTGTTGAGAATGCCATATTTTATGATGAACAGGGTGCTGATGAGCTTGTATTCCTTGATATAACTGCATCCCATGAAAAAAGAAGGATTATTCTTGATGTTGTTGAAAAAACAGCAACGGATGTATTTATGCCTTTAACAGTTGGAGGGGGGATAAAGGCATTAGATGATATTAGGGACCTGCTCAATGCGGGATGCGATAAGGTTTCTATTAACACTACAGCGGTAAATAATCCTGAATTTATACAGAAGGCTGCAAAAAGATTTGGAAGCCAGTGTATAGTGGTTGCAATAGATGCAAAACGTGTCCATGATTCAAGATTTGATATAAGGGATGAAGAGGAAATACCAGAATGGCTCCGCTCATCAAAGGAACTTTTAGAGAGATTATTAATTCATCCACTTGTAGAACAAAGGCATTCTGCACATCCACATATCCACACATCTGCACTATCTTTATGGGAGGTTTATACACATGGGGGCAGAAGACCAAAAGGGATTAATGCTGTAGAGTGGGCAAGGTATGTGGAAGAACTCGGTGCAGGGGAGATACTTCTTACAAGCATGGATAGGGATGGTACAAGGGATGGTTACGACTTAGAACTTACACGCTCTGTCTCAGAGGCGGTAACAATACCAGTAATTGCATCAGGAGGTGCAGGAAATTTAGAGCATCTCTATGAAGGTCTTTTTTATGGAAAGGCTGATGCTGTTCTTGCTGCATCTATCTTTCATTATAGAGAATACTCTATCAGAGAGGCAAAGGAATATCTAAAGGCAAAAGGATTGCCAATAAGGCTTTAACATGGAATACGAAATCCTTGATATATCTGGAGATGTTGGGATAAGGGCTTATGGTGATAGATTAGGGGAGGCCTTTATCAATGCGGGTATAGGTATGTACAGCCTTATTACAGATATTGAAAGGATTTCGGAGAAAAAGGAGATCGGATTTCAGACAAGAGGCATATCACTTGAGGGAATCCTCGTTTCTTATCTAAATGAACTAATATATATGTTTGATGCCTTTAACTTTATAGGAAAAAGAATAGAAATTATTAGCTCTGATTTTAAGGCTACAAATCCTTATATAAATGTGAAAGTCTTTGGGGAGGAGTTTAATCCCTTAATTCATGAGAGAAGGTTGCTTATTAAGGCAGCTACATACCATAACATCAAAATAGATAATATAAATGGCAGATGGCTGATAGAGGTGATATTTGATATTTAAAAAGATCTAAAGATTAAAAAAGTAATCTTTATAATCATTTTCTTACGATTAGGAGGTGTAGAATGGGTATAGAGGGACTTAAAAGACTTGATAAAAACAGGCTTTTAGTGCCAAATAACTTTAAGCCTAATATGAGGACAAATGGGATTATTTATGTAGATGAGGTATTAGAAAGGGAATTGGAGTTAGGTTCTGTAGAGCAGGTTGCAAATGTAGCAACCCTTCCGGGCATTGTAGGTTCATCTCTTGCAATGCCTGATATACATACAGGTTATGGCTTTGCAATCGGAGGTGTTGCTGCCTTTGACATATCGGAGGGCATTATATCCCCCGGAGGGGTTGGTTATGACATAAATTGAGGGGTAAGACTCCTTAGGAGTAATCTCAAAAAAGAAGAGGTTATTCCAAGGCTTAAGGATCTCGTGGAGATCCTGTATAATGAAATCCCCTCAGGTGTTGGCTCAAAAGGCAAAATTCGTCTCTCTCCTGATAATGAAAAAAGGCTTCTTTTAAAGGGTGCAAAGTGGGCTGTGGAGAATGGCTTTGGAGATCCTTCTGATCTTGAAAGGACAGAATCAGGAGGGTATATAGAGGGTGCAGATCCAGATATAATTAGTCAGAAGGCCTATGAGAGGGGCAGGGGACAGCAGGGAACACTTGGATCGGGGAATCATTTTGCTGAAATTCAATATGTAGATGAGATTTATGATGAAGGGATAGCAAATGCACTTGGGCTCTTTAGAGATCAGGTTACTGTAATGATACATACAGGCTCAAGGGGATTTGGACATCAGGTCTGCACAGATTATTTGGAAATAATGGAGAGGGCTGTCCAAAAATACAATATTCAATTGCCCGATAAAGAGCTTGCATGTGCGCCATTTAATAGCCCTGAGGCTCAGGATTATCTGGCAGCAATGAGGGCTGCTGCGAATTATGCATGGTCTAACAGGCAATGTATTACCCATTGGGTAAGGGAGGCCTTCCAGAGGCTCTTTGTTGCCTCTCCAAGGGAACTTGGGATGTCGGTTGTGTATGATGTAGCACATAACATAGCAAAGATAGAAGAGCATATTGTTAATGGGGTAAAAAAGAGGCTCATTGTTCATAGAAAAGGCGCTACAAGGGCATTTCCACCACATCATCCCGAATTGCCAGCTATTTATAGAGATATAGGTCAACCTGTAATTATCCCTGGAGATATGGGGAGGGCATCATTTGTCCTTATTGGTACAGAAAGGGCCATGAAGGAGACCTTTGGCTCAACCTGCCACGGAGCAGGAAGGGTAATGTCTCGCCATCAGGCTATAAAACAGGCAAAGGGAAGGGCTATTTGGAGGGAGCTTGCTGATAGAGGCATCATTGTCAGGTCTGCTGGAAGGGAGACCCTCGCAGAGGAGATGTCAGAGGCATATAAGGATATATCTAATGTTGTAGATGTTGTTCATAATGCAGGTATATCAAAAAAGGTTGCTCGCCTTAGACCTATGGGTGTGATAAAGGGATAATAAATATTTAATCTTTGGACATGAAATTAAGGATTGGTAAGATCCCATATGCAAATCTCTTCCCGATTTTTTACTCTATTGAAAGATGTTGTGATTGTTCATCATATCAATTCATAGAAGGGTTTCCTTCTGGTCTTAACAAGATGATAAGGGATGGCCTTTTGGATATAAGCCCTTCTTCATCTATTGAATTTCTAAGACACCCTTCATTATATAGGATTATTGATGGACATTCAATAAGCTCAAGGGGACCAATTAGGAGCATATTACTTATTAGCCATAAGCCCTTTGAACAATTGAATGGAAACATTATAAATGTCTCTTACCAATCAGAAACATCTATAGCGCTTCTTAAAATTATTTTGATAAAGTTTTACAGAATTAGATGCGAATTGGTTGTCTCTAAAAATCCTGAAGATTTAGATAATGGGGCATTTCTTTTAATTGGCGATGATGCATTAATCTATGCTATAAAAAACAGGGCAAAAACATTAAAATCACAGAATATAAATATAAAAGAGAATCAGGAAATTAAGACTGAGACATATATTTATGACCTTGGAGAAATTTGGCATAAAAAAACAGGACTGCCCTTTGTATATGCCCTATGGATAGTGAGGAATGAGATATTTAATAGTCAAAGGTCCTATTTAATAAATAGATTTATTGATGACCTTAATAATGCAAGGGATTATGCATTAAAAAATCTCTCTTATATAGTAAAATATTCATCACTAAAGGAATATATGTCAGAGGAGGAGATATTATCCTATTGGGGTCATATAGATTATAATCTTAACGAAGAACATAAAGAAGGTCTTAAATTGTTTAAGGCTTACCTAAAGGAGATAAATTATTTGATTTGAAAAGGGGATTAAACAAATCTATACTTAACTTAAAAGGAGAAGATATTTATGAAACACAAGCACAAATATGAACCATTTTATCATCCCTCTGTATCACCAGAAGCAAAGAATCTTGGAATAAAGGCTTTAGAGATCAGAAAATGTTCCTTATGTAATAAGGAGATGATTTACCTGCTCATAAAGGGTGACAAATGGATTCCCCTCTTTGCAGATGATGAGCTTGACAAAAAAGATATCCTATTGGCCTAAAATCATATTTTTAAAAATCTAAGATTTATAAAAGCCTTATCTCTGTCATAAGGGCTTTTAACAAATTGGATTAAATTTAGCTAAATCTCTATTATCTGTTTTTAAACTCCATAATTTTTAATTCCCTTCTCTTGATCTTTCCGCTTATGGTCTTTGGCAATTCATTTACAAAATCTATCTTTCGTGGATATTTATAGGGTGCAGTATTTGATTTTACAAATTCCTGAAGCTCTTTTTTCAGTTCATCAGAGGGTTTATAACCATCTGTAAGGACTATAAATGCCTTTACCACCTCACCCCTTAACTCATCAGGGCTTGCAACAACAGCTGATTCCTTTACTGCAGGGTGTTTAATCAGGATGCTTTCTATCTCAAAAGGTCCTATCCTATAACCTGAGGTAAGTATAATATCATCTGCCCTTCCAATAAACCAGAAGTATCCATCCCCATCCTTATATGCCTTATCACCTGTTACATACCAATGCCCCCTAAAGCATTTTTTTGTAGCATCAGGATTATTTAGATATTCCTTAAATAGTCCAACAGGCCTGTCAGGAACAACCCTTATAGCTATCTCGCCCTCTACATAAGGATCAACTATATTGCCTTTTTCATCTATTACATCAACATTAAAGCCAGGCAAAGGAACACCCATAGAACCAGGCCTTACAGGAAGGCATCTGAAATTGGCAAGTATATTTACTGTCTCTGTTTGTCCATATCCATCGTATATATACATGCCTGTTTTTTGCTTCCATATCTCTATTATCTCCTTATTTAAGGGCTCACCTGCTGCTACAAAGTGTCTCATTGCCCTAAATCTAACACCCTCTAAACTTATCTCTTTAGCAATCATCCTATATGCAGTAGGAGGACCACAAAAGGTGGTTATCGGGTATCTTTCCAGTGTCTCTACTATCATGTGAGGATCAAATCTCCCTTTTCTATAATAAGAAAAGATTGTTGCTCCCATATGCCACGGTCCAAATAGGCTTGACCATGCTGCCTTTGCCCATCCTGTATCAGAGATATTCCAGTGAAGGTCCCCTTCCTTTAGATCAAGCCAATATTTACCTGTAATTATGTGAGCCAGAGGATATGAGGCATGGGTATGAAGAACCATTTTTGGTGGTCCCGTTGTCCCTGATGTAAAATAGATCAATGCAGGGTCATGGGAGTATGTCCTTTCGCCTTCAAAGGCATCAGCCCTCTCCTTTTCAGAGATATAATCATGCCAACCATTTCTCTTGCCTATTAGTAGCAATAGGACCTCATAATTAGGTAAATTCCTTAATGCATCCTCCACCTTTTGTGCCTCTTTCTCTGTGGTTATAACTGCCTTTATATCTGTAGCAGTAAGCCTATAAAGGATGTCCTCTGGTGTTAGTAGTGTAGTTGCAGGTATAGGTATGGCATTAATCCTCATAATGGAGAGCATTATCTCCCACCATTCAGGTATATTTGGAAGCATAAGGAGGACCTTATCATATCTTTTTATACCTAATTTTTTTAATGCCCCTGCACCCTTTGATGAAGAGACCTTAAGGTCTTTAAAGGTTAGTTTTATCTGCCTTTCACCATCAGTCCAAAATAGGGCAAGATTGTCACCCCATTTATCAAAGACATCTAAAGGAAAAGAAAAAAGAGGGGGGACAACTAAGGAAAAATTCCTCCTCTCTTCTTCATAATCAGTCATGTTTGGTAATACATATATATGTTTCATAAAATTGAAGGGTTGAGATCTTTTAAATCTATTATAAATAAAGCTTAAAGGATTCTTTAGTAAAAAACAAGACCTCCCTGATTTTATATAAGTCAAATTAGAAATGACTTTTTTATGATGCTGCCTTTTTTTGTGTTATTCCTTATTATTAGAATTTTCATATTCTCCATAAAAAGGGGATTGGGAGGTGTTTTAAAGCAGGGGCTGGACAATCCAGCACGACATATAGGAATTGTTTAACAATAAAAAATATATTCAAAAATTGTTTATAATAAATACAAAAAATAAGGAGTGAAAAATGGGTTATACAATAGCTTTTGCAGGTAAAGGCGGCACAGGAAAGACAAGCCTTGCTGGCTTGACAATAAGGTATCTTTTAAGTAAAGGCAAGGGCGCTGTGTTAGCAGTAGATGCTGACAGTAATGCCTGTCTTAACGAGGCATTAGGGGTAAAGATCCACACAACAATTGGAAGATTGAGGGAAGAGTCCCTTCAATCTGTTAGATCAGGAGGAGATAGGCTTGGTGGTATGTCTATGGAACAATTATTTGAGTATCAGGTTCAACAGTCAATAATTGAATCAAAGGGTTTTGATTTGATAGTAATGGGAAGGCCAGAGGGACCAGGATGCTATTGCGCTGCAAACAATATAATAAGAAAATATACAGATCTATTATCAGATAATTATCCCTATATTGTTATAGACAATGAAGCAGGTATGGAACATTTAAGCAGGAGGACGACCCGCAAGGTTGATTTATTGATAATCGTATCCGATCCTACAGTTAAGGGTATATTAACAGCAAAAAGGATAAATGAGCTTGTTGATGAATTAAACCTTGAAGTTGATAGACGTGTCTTGATTATAAACAGGGTTATTGCGGATGAATACATAGAGCTCAGGAAAATGGCAGATGAATTTGGTATTTATGTAGCTGGATTTGTGCCACAGGATGAGATGATTTTTAAATTTGACTTAGAGGGGAGGCCTGTATTTGAGCTTCCAGAGGATTCAAAATCTGTCAAGGCCTTATACAATATACTAGAATCCCTTAATATTCCCTAATAGGATTATTATTTTCGTCAAGTTTGATTATTTTAGGAGAGAAATCCTTTATCTCCTCATCAGATAAATAGCAATAGGCAAAAATTATTATCCTATCGCCAACCGCCCCTTTTCTTGCTGTTGGTCCATTAAGGCAGAATTCCTTTGAACCAGGTCTTCCTGGTATTACATAGGTCTCAAATCTCTCCCCATTATTAAGATTGCTTATCATTACCTGTTCATATGGCAGGATATCCGCTAAGTCCATTATTTCCCTATCAATAGTAATACTTCCTTCATAGGCAAGGTTTGATTCAGTAACAGTTGCCATATGGATCTTTGATCTTAAAAAACTTCTAAGCATAGCGTCTATTTATTTTAATCTATTCTATTATTTTTGGCACCCTGTAAAATTTTTCTGTTGGATCCGGGGCATTTTTCAGCGCATCTTTAATGTTAAGTGATTCTGATATAGTGTCATCTCTCATTATATTATTTAAAGGGATAACATGAGATGTTGGCTCTATATCTTTAGTATCAAGACTGTTGAGTTGTTCCACATACTCTATTATTTTATTTAACTGACTGACAAATGTCTCTGTCTCTTCTTCTGTTAAAGAAAGCCTAGAAAGGCTAGCAATGTATTTGACATCTTCTTTGGAAATTTTCATTTTTAGATGAACCTCTTTTATATTTTTTCCAAATTGGCATATTTTGCAGAGAGTTTTTTTATCCCTATGCCGGGGAAATTAACTGTTATCTTTGCGCTGTCACCCTCACCATAATAATCCCTTACTACACCTATACCCCATGCGGGATGCTTAACCCTGCAACCAATGTCATATGCAAACATCTTTTTCTCAGGAACTATCTTGATAGATTCTATACTTGCTGATTTTTCCACCTTTTCTAACCAATTACAGCATTCCTTTGGTATATCAGAAATAAACCTTGAAGGTTCCTGCTCCTGTATCTTTGAGTAGAGCCTTCTTCTTTTTGCGCTACTGAGGAGGAGTATATCCTTTGCCCTTGTCATGCCAACATAAAAAAGCCTTCTCTCTTCCTGAATATCACGGACATTTTCTAATGCCTTGAAATATGGCAGAATTCCTTCTTCCAGCCCTGTAATTAAGACCACAGGAAATTCAAGACCCTTTGCACTATGTAATGTCATAAGAGAGACGGCATTTCCCTGTAATGTATCATCACTATTTGATATGAGGGATACTCTAGCTACAAAATCAGATACAGATATATTCTCTGCAGAGGAGATAAGTTCCATTATACTTTGCACCCTATCATCTTCTAATTCATTTAAATAACCTGTTTTATCAACCAGCGCCTTTAACATATCAGCAGCATTTTTATATTGGGATGGAGATATGCCCTCAATAATCTTTATAAATTCTTTTACGCTGTCCCTTATAGAGGGCTGAATGGTATTTGATTTAAGCATGGATTTCAATGCAACAAAGGAACTTACTGAATTTTTTCTCGCCTGTGCCTCTATCTTGGAAAGTGTAGATGGACCAATACCCCTTTGAGGATTATTAATTATTCTTCTAAAGCTAACATTATCATCATGATTAATACATAGCTTCATATAAGATATAATATCTTTTACCTCTCGTCTGTTATAAAAGCTTGTACCGCCAATCACTTGGTAGGGGATGCCCTCTTCTCTTAATGCATCCTCTAATGCCCTTGCCTGAAGATTTATTCTATAAAGAATAGCAAAATCCCTGTATTCATAATTATTCTTAAGATAAAGGTCTTTTATAGATGTTGCTACATATCTTGCCTCGTCTTCCTCTGTCTCAAGCCTACAGTAACATATTTTCTCTCCGCAGCCTTTGTCTGTCCAGAGTTTTTTGGACTTTCTAATAGGGTTCTTTGATATTACAGCGCCTGATGCATCAAGTATGTTCTGGGTTGATCTGTAATTCTGTTCGAGTTTTATTATTTTTGCTTCTGGAAAGTCTTTTTCAAAATTTAATATATTACTAACATCAGCGCCTCTGAATTTATAAATGCTCTGGTCATCGTCTCCAACAGCGCATATGTTCTTATGGCTTGATGATAGTAATTGCAGTAATCTATATTGGGAGCGATTAGTGTCCTGAAACTCATCTACAAGGATATAGGGAAACATGTTTTGATATTTTTGTAATATCCTAGGATTTTCCTCAAACAATTTTACAGTGAGTACTATCAGGTCGTCAAAATCAACTGCATTGCATCTCTTCATCTCATCCTGATATTTTAAATAAACCCTTCCAAGCTTTTCGTCAAAGCTAAAGCTATCTCCCTGTGAAAGAAAGTCTGTAGGTGATATTAGTGAAGATTTTAGGATGCTTATTTTTGTTGCTACTCCCTTATAAAGGGCCTCATATATCTTCATCTCCTTTAAAATATGTCTTATTAGATTGCACTGGTCATCTTCGTCATAAATAGAAAAATCAGGTTTATACCCCAGCATGTTTATTTCTTTGCGTAGGATTCTATGGCAAAGAGAATGGAATGTCCCTATCCATGCACCTTTTAAGTCATTTTCAAGGAAATGACAGATCCTAGTCCTCATTTCATCTGCTGCCTTGTTAGTAAAAGTCACGCTAAATAAAGAGGAGGGGTTATATTTTTTTTTCTTTACAAGATATGAAAACTTATAAGTAATAACGCGTGTCTTACCACTTCCTGCGCCTGCAAGGACAAGAAGGGGTCCATTTGAATAAGTGATAGCCTCTCTTTGCTCAGGATTAAGATCTTTTAAAAGGACATCTTTTGCCATTTTTTCTCCTTTTAATTATAGCATAAACAATGGATTATAAGGTATTGATCAAAAAAGATTTTGTTTTTATCATTTAATACATACTTATAATGCATGCTTACTCTACAGTTACGCTCTTAGCTAGATTTCTCGGTTGATCAACGTCGCATCCCCTTAATACAGCAATATGATAAGCTATAAGCTGAAGTGGAATTGTAAACAATATAGGATTTAGATAATCATTGCTTTCACTAATCTTGATATAATATTTGGCTAATCTTTTTATAGAGACATCATCTGTTGATGTAATAGCTATTATAATACCCCCTCTACTACTAACCTCTTCCATATTAGATAGTATCTTTTCAAGAAGCCTTCCTGATTGAACAAGGAAGACAACAGGAAGTTCCTCATCAATCAATGCTATAGGACCGTGTTTCATTTCCCCTGCTGCATAACCTTCAGCATGTATGTAGGATATCTCCTTTAATTTAAGGGCGCCCTCAAGTGCTATAGGATAATTTATTCCCCTTCCCATATATAAAAGGTCCTTTGACTTAAATATATTTTTTGCTAAGGCCTTTATCTCATCCTCTAATTCAAGGGACTCTTCCACCTTAGCAGGAAGGTGAAGAAGGTCCTCAATAAACCGAATTGCTTCCTTAATCTGCAGATTGCCTTTTATTTTGCCTATTGCAATTGCTAATAGATATAATGCTACTATCTGTGTAGAAAAGGCCTTTGTTGATGCTACACCTATCTCAGGACCAGAATGGGTGTAAAAAACAAAATCTGATTCTCGTGAGGCTGTGCTGCCTATAACATTACAAATACTTAAGACCATAGCCCCTGATTGCCTCGCCAATCTCATTGCTGCGAGGGTGTCTGCTGTCTCCCCTGACTGTGTTATTGCTATAAAAAGAGATTTATTAGATATAATAGGATTTCTGTATCTAAATTCTGATGCTATATCGACCTCTACAGGTATCTTTGCAATATCTTCCAATATGTATTTTCCTACCATAGCTGCATGATAAGATGTGCCGCAGGCTACAATAAATATATTGTTAATATCTTTAATGATTTCCTCAGTGAGTCCGAACTCCTCAATAAAAACATCTCCAGTTTCAGCAGAAATCCTTCCCCGTATAGTATCTGCAATTGCCATAGGCTGTTCATGAATCTCCTTTAACATAAAGTGTTTATAACCACCCTTTTCAGCCATGGATGAACTCCAAGAAATAGTAGTCTTACTTTTTGTTAGAAGATTTCCCTCAAAGTCTTCTATCCTTATCCCCTCTTTTTTTATTATTGCTAATTCGTTATTATCAAGAAAAATAACATCCCTTGTATAATCAAGAAATGCAGTAACATCTGAGGCAATAAAGAACTCCCCTTCCCCAATACCAATAACAAGGGGGCTTTCCTTTCTAACAACAACAATCTTATCAGGTTCTTTTTCAGAAATCACTGCAAAGGCATAGGCACCATGTATATCTTTAATGGTATTTTTAACTGCATCTTCAAGAGTAAAACCTAACCTGTTATATTTATTTATGAGGTGACATATAACCTCTGTGTCTGTGTCTGATGTAAAGAGATATCCCTCTGATCTCAGTTTGTTCTTGATTTGAACATAGTTTTCTATAATCCCATTATGCACTAATACAATACCATCAGACCTATGGGGATGGGCATTTTCATCTGATGGCCTTCCATGGGTTGCCCATCTTGTGTGTCCAATAGCAAGACCGCTTGAGACAGTGATTGTCTGGATTATATCCTCAAGGTTCTTAATCTTGCCTTTACATCTCTTGATCTCTATCTTTGTATCTAATAAATAGGCTATTCCAGCAGAGTCATAACCCCTGTATTCCAGACGCCTTAACCCATTCATTACTATTGGGATTGCATCTTTATTTCCGATATATCCTATTATTCCACACATATTTAAATCAGTTAATAGTGATAAGTGATTAGTGCATAGTTAAGGAAAGGTATTTTTATTTTTTACCCCTTGACTGTCTTTTCTTAGCCCACATCTCTATATTTTTCTGCTTCGTCCTGCTTACTGCAAGGGAAAAGGGAGGTACATCTTTTGTAACAGTAGTGCCTGCGCCTACATAAGCGGATTTTCCGATTCTAACTGGTGCAATAAGTTGAGAATCGCTCCCTATAAATGCACCTGCTTCTATAATTGTTTTATGTTTTTTCTTACCATCATAATTGCATGTTATTGTGCCAGCTCCGATATTCACATCTTCACCAATCTCTGCATCACCAAGATAACTTAGATGGGATGCCTTAACACCTTTGCCTAAAATAGATTTCTTAATCTCAACAAAATTTCCTATTTTTGCAGATGGTCCGATTAATGATTCTGGCCTTATATGTGTAAAGGGGCCTATGACCGCATTGTCTTCTATCTTAGAAGCCTCAATAACTGTAGAGTCCTTTATCACAACATTATCTCCAATCTCACTGTCAACTATCCTCGTATTTGGGTATATTAGACAACCTTTTCCTATAGAGGTATTCCCTTCAATATAAACATTTGGATAAATCAATGTTCCCTCTCCAATTTTGACCTCTGGATATATATACACTGATGATCTGTCCATAAAAGTAATGCCCCTTTCATTCCAATATGTTAATATCCTTTCCTTTAGATAAAGACTTGCCTTGTATAAATCCTGTCTATTATTAATGCCTATGAATTCCTTCTCATCTCCTATTAGATGAGCTCCTATTGAATAACCCTTTCTTACCCCTATATCTACTATATCTGTTAAATAATATTCAGCCTTTTTCTTGTTCATTTTTATCTCCTTCAATAGGCCAAGGGCAGAATGTCTAATTGCATATATACCACTGTTTACCTCTTTTATGCTTTTTTGTTCCTCATAAGCATCATTATCTTCTATGATTGCCTTTACAGCTTTGCCATTTCTTATAACCCTTCCGTAAGCATTAGGGTTATCAGCAATGAATGATATTAATGAGATATCTTCTTTGTTCTGCTCATGGAGACTTAAAAACTTCCTTAATGTATCTGATGTTATAAGGGGGACATCCCCATTTAATACAAGCAGACTCCCTTTAAAATTCTTCAATTGTCTCAAGCCAGCCTTAAGGGCATCCGCGGTCCCCTTTGGTTCCTTTTGTATTGCAAATTTAATGGGATAATCTTTGAGAAGATCTTTTATTGAGGAACTGTGTGGACCTAAAACAATAATTATATTGTCAGCCTCTAAATCATTAACAGCGTCAATAACATATTTAATCATTGGTTTGCCATATATTGTGTGCGCCACCTTAGGGATAGGGGATTTCATCCTTGTTCCAAGTCCTGCTGCAAGGATTACCACAGATAATTTCATTAGTTCTCCATGCCTTTTTTGTTACATATACCTAAAATATTTGATGGAGCAGCTGTGCCACCTGAAAGAATAATCTTTATACCTTCCTCAACAGGGATATCAGTGTATGTAATCTTATCATCTTCAAGAAGGACTATATCACCTAAATAAAGATGGTTTGTAGGGACATAAACTGCTTTTAAAGAAGACACTTTATCTTCAGATCTAACTGTGCATTCCTTTGTCAGAAAACCAAAGGCGTATGTACCTGAAATAGGATGTTGTATAATAACAAACTTTTTAAAGGAACCTTTATTTTCTGGTGAAAAGGCATCCACAAGCTGCTTTGTAGCAGTATAAATGCTTTTTAAAACAGGTATATTAAGAAATATCCTTTCTGTAAAACTTAACATCTTTTTGCCAAACACATTTGTTGATATTAATCCTATAAGAAAGATAATTGTAATAGCCGCGATAAAGCCTAATCCAGTTACATGTCTTCCGATGAAGAAATCAAAGAAGGGACTTAATATACCATCAACAAATTTGAATAATCCTGCTATGACCAATATTGTTATAATAGCAGGAATGGTGACAAATAGCCCTGCAAGGAATTTTCTTTTAAAGGTGATTTGTATAGATTCTACCATAATATGTTTAATGAGCTATGATTTCAGATTTATTAATCTTAAATCATAAAGATTAGACCTTTTCAATTACCTCTGCCTCTTCAGGCATATCAAAATTAGCATATACATTCTGAACATCATCATGGTCTTCAAGAAGTTCAATTAATCTTAACATTTGATTAGCCGTTTGGCCATCAAGAGGCACATAACTCTTTGGAAGCATTGTTATCTCTGATAAGGAGACCTGAATATTGTTTTTTTCAATAGCTTCTTTTACTTTTAAAAGGTTTTCTGGTGATGTGATAACCTCGTAATTATCCTCCTTTGGATCATTTTTCATATCCTCAGCTCCTGCTTCAAGGACAATAGACATTAAAGAATCTTCATCTATTTTTGATTTTTCTACAAGAATATAGCCCTTTTTTTCAAATATCCAGGACACACAACCTGCCTCTCCCATGCTTCCGCCATTTTTTGACAATATATGTCTTAATTCTGAGACGGTCCTGTTTTTATTATCTGTTAGGGTCTCTATTAGAATAGCCACGCCACCTGGTCCATATCCTTCGTAGATTACCTCTTCATAGTTTGTGCCTGGCAATTCCCCTGTACCTTTCATTATAGCCTTTTTTATGTTATCAGAGGGCATATTTGCCTCTTTTGCCTTCTCTATGGCACTTCTTAATCTGGGATTTCCTTCTGGGTCGCCTCCCCCAAGTCGGGCAGAAACAGATATCTCTTTGACTATTTTTGTAAATAACTTACCTTTTTTTAAGTCTGCCTGTGCCTTTTTATGTTTTATCTGAGCCCATTTAGAATGGCCTGCCATCTATCCTCCGAATAAATTATAAGGTATTGTCAAGATTATCTATTGATATAGATTGATATAATTGGATAATATTTTATGATAATAGGATTAAGCTAATACTGTCAAGGAATTCAGTTAGCCAAAAGGGTTTATGTATTTTTGTTTTAAAATTTGTTTTTTAAAATGGGTTTTAAAATTTCCTTTCAAATAAGGTATACTTTAAAATCTCTACTAACCCTCTTTTCCAAAAAGGGGATAAAAGGTATAAAATTTTAATACAGAGACATAAATAACCATTAACCCAATTAATGCTTTTATATATTTTAATTGTATTTTGGAGATTAATATTAAGGGGTACTTTATGGAGTTAACTCATTTTGATGAAAATGGAAGGGCACGAATGGTAGATATATCAGAAAAGGAGATTACAAAAAGAGAAGCTATTGCTACAGGTTCTGTTTTTATGAAGCCTGAAACTATAAGCCTTATTAAAGATAGAAGAATTTCAAAGGGTGATGTGCTTAATGTGGCAAGAATTGCTGGCATAATGGCTGCAAAAAAGACATCTGATCTAATCCCTATGTGTCATCCATTAAATATCTCATCTGTGAGTATTGACTTTTTTATTGATGAGGAGAAAAAAAGGGTTGATATAAAGACTAATGTAAAGATTACAGGACAGACAGGGGCTGAGATGGAGGCCCTTGTTGCAACATCAGTTGCTGCGCTTACTATTTATGATATGTGCAAATCTGTGGATAAGGATATGGTTATCTCTGAAATAATGCTTTTAGAGAAAAGGGGCGGAAAAAGTGGGGACTTTAAAAGACAATAGAGAGAAAACAAAGAGCTTTATTTGTACCTTTCTACAGTAAATCTTAATATCTCAACCTCTTTATCTTCAGGATCTATACCTGCCTTCATCTTAGCAATTCTTAATTGCTCATCAACTGAGTCAACTCCTTCAAGGTCTGGTAATAATAACCCCCTTTTATAGCCCTTAATAACAATTATGCCGTATTTTTTGGGATCAAGCTCAGAAATGGAACTAATCCTTTCAGGCTCTGACAATACATCTACAGAATAACTAATCTCATCCAGTTCATCCTCTGAAATAGGATAAAATCTTGTGTCTCTGCTACAGGCAGCAATTGCATTATTTATAATTTCAATACAAATATTTTTCTCGCAAGGCATAAAGGTCCCAATGCACCCCCTTAATTGTCCTAATCTTTTCAGACAAACAAAAACGCCGGCCCTTCTTTGCATATCGGGCGGTAACTCCTTTGGAGGGGATAAGACCTTCCCATGCCTTACATATTCTTCAACAGCGCGTTTGGCAAGTTTTACGTACGGATGCATCACTTATCCCTTAGCATTGCATAATCAGCCATATACAGCATTGCCTCTTTTTCTGGTGAGGATGGGAAGATATCAAGCTCTGACTTTGCCTCTTCAATAAGCCTTTTAGCAATATTTAATGATTCTTCAATTACATTATATTTTGAGAACAAACTGGTTATAGATCCCATCGCCTTTGTTGTTTCTTCAGTTATAATTCTTTTAATCTCCTCTTTTTCAGAATCAGAAGCTACCTTGAGGAGATAAATCAATGGCATTGTAATCTTTCCCTCTTCGAGATCCTTACCCAGTTTTTTACCAAGATCCTCTTGCCTTGCCACATAATCCAAGATATCATCTATAAGCTGAAAGACAATACCTGTCTTCATCCCAAACCTTGCAAGGGCTGATTTATGGCCTTCAGACTTATTTGAAAGTATACCCCCTATTTTGCATGCTACAGATATAAGTATCCCCGTTTTTGCAGAGATTATTTTAAAATATTCCTCCGTAGTCATATCTGGATCAGCTGTCTTATGCAGTTGTAAGATCTCTCCTTCTGTCATTTTTGTTGTTGCCTCTGAAAGGGCCTCCATTATCTCCTGGTTTTTCTGATTTACAGCAAGCCTTAAGGCATGAGAATATAAATAGTCTCCTACAAGTATTACCAACTGATTTCCCCATATTGAATGGGCAGATGGACTGCCTCTTCTTGTTTCTGCTCCATCTATAACATCATCATGCAATAAAGAAGCTGTGTGTATTGCCTCTATAATTGCCGCTAAAAGATACCGATTTTCTCCTTTATACCCACAAAGGTCGGAGCTTAACAAAAGAAACAAAGGTCTTATTCTCTTTCCACCGCTTTTAAGTATGTGCTGACCTATTAGAGGAATAAGAGGTACATCACTTTTGAAGATTTCTATTAGCTGTTGTTCAACTATCCTTAATTGTTCTGAATAGGTTTTAAAAATATCTCTAGCCTGGCTTGTCATCTTTTATCTCTATAATCTGTAAGGAAACATTTGCATAAGCATAAACAATCACTTTTTAACGACTTTAATGCCTTGCGACCCTTGTTTGTTTATGGGTTAAGGTTATTTTATTATAAACATTGTCCTTATAATCAACCTATCATAGGACTTTCGTTTTTAATTTTTTAAAATTAGTTATACTCTTATCTCAACTATAACCTTTTTATCCTTATTGCTTCAATATTAATATCCTTTCTTTTTAATTTCTTTATATCTTTGGGTAAAAAAGCCCCTAATTCGGTTATGATAGCAGTGACATACCTTGAAGGGGTAACATCAAAGGCGAGATTAATGATGTTAACCCCTTCAGGTGCAATCCTATAACCAGCAATCATTGAAACCTCATCGGGGTTTCTTTCTTCTATTGGTATAAGGTCGCCTGAGTCAATGCTAAAATCTATGCTACTTAGAGGGGCTGCTACATAAAAGGGGATATTATGCTCTTTACACAATACTGCTACTGTATAAGTGCCTATCTTATTTGCCACATCCCCATTTATAGTTGTTCTATCAGTTCCTACAATTGCGAGGTCTATTATTCCCTTTTTCATCAATGCACCTGCTGAATTGTCAGTTATTAATGTAACAGGTATGCCAGACTGCATTAACTCCCAGGCAGTAAGCCTTGCACCCTGCAATACAGGCCTTGTTTCATCAGCAATAACATGGATATTTTTCCCTTGTTCCTTTGCTATCAACATAGGAGCTGTCGCAGTCCCAAAACCCCCTGTTGCAAGGCTTCCTGCATTGCAATGAGTAAGTATAGTGTCACCATCCTGAATAAATTGTGCCCCCCATCTGCCGATAGCCTTATTTATCTCAATATCTTCCTGCAGTATCCTGTTTGCCTCTTCAATTAGGATCTCTTTTAATTTAGCTACAGGTTCATCCTTATTAGATAGAAGGAGGTTTTTTAACCTATCTACTGCCCATTTGATATTTACTGCTGTTGGCCGGGTGGAAAGCATTACCTGCATTATGGATTCAACTTGTTCAATAAAATCTTCAAAGCCCTTTGCCTTTATGTCCTGAGAGCCTAACGCAATACCCATGGCAGCAGCAATACCAATAGCAGGAGCGCCCCTTATCTTAAGATTTTTTATGGCCTCAGCTACCATTTGGTATTTATCGCAATAAATATATTTTATCTCTAGGGGCAGGAGACTCTGATCTAATATTACAACCTTGTTGTCCTTCCATTCTATTGTCTTAATCATTCTCCCTCCTAAATAAAGTATCTCATAAAGATAGAGGCAACACTAAAATATATTGTAAGTCCCAATACATCATTAAATACGGTTACGAATGGTCCTGCTGTTATTGCTGGATCTATACCGAATTTTTCCGCAATAGTTGGAGCTAATAGGGCAATAATCACAGAACTACAAATTGATAAAAACATTGATAATCCTACCACAAGACCGAGCATTGGCATGCCTTTAAGAATACCAGCTGCAATTGCAATAGAAAGGCCTGTTGAACCAGCTATCATTAAACCTGCGGACAATTCCTTTGCTATGTATCGCCAAAAATTGGTTATGGAATTTAGAGCAAGATTTCTTACCATTGTAGTAGATACCTGTAATCCTGCATTTCCTGCCATCCCCATTATAACAGGTACAAATGCAGCAAGGACAATAATAGCAGCTAATGTCTCTTGAAAATGGGTGATTACAAGGCTTGAGATTAAACCACCGAGCAGGCATAGAAATAACCAAGGCAGTCTGCTCCGAACTATTTGAAATGGATGAACCTCCTCTATACTTCCAAATTTCACCTCTGAGGTACCAGCAAGTTTGTATATATCCTCTGTTGCCTCCTCTTCTACAACATCCATAATATCATCTATCGTAACTATTCCGAGAAGATGCCCCTTTTCATCAACGACAGGAATAGCTACAAGGTCATATTTTGACATTAATTCTGCAACAACCTCCTCATCCTCATGGGGAGATACCTTTATAAGCTTTGTCTCCATAATCTCAGCAAGTTTTTTTTCAGGGTCAGAAAGCAATAATTCCCTCAATGAGACAACACCAACAAGTTTTTCATTATCGTCAACTATATAGAGATAATAAACAGTTTCTATATCTCCTGCATCTTTCTTAAACAATTCAATGGCATCTTTTACTGACAAGTTTGGGGGGTAAGAAATAAATTCAGTGGTCATTAATCCGCCAGCACTATCTTCTTCTTGGGCCAAAAGTTCATTAATATCTTCTGCCTCTTCCTTTTCGACCCGCTCTAGTATTTCCTTAGCCTTTTCAACAGGAAGGTCGCTTAACATATCAACTGCGTCATCAGGAGGCATCTCTTCAATAATATCTGCCGCCTTATCAGCATCTATCTCGGTTATTATCTTTGCCTGTATTTCAGGTTCTAATTCTGAAATTGCCTCAGCAGCTGTCTCAATATCAAGGTCTTTTATAAGGTTGGCAGCCTCTTCCCTTGATACCCTGCTGATTATCTCCGCTAAATCAGCTGGATGTATTTCAGCAACCATCTTTTTTGGTACAGTAAGTGCTATCTCTTTTAGTTTTGGTTTAAGAGGCTGTATATATTCCCAACTGATCAGATTATACGGCAGTGACGCCTGGAATATATTTAAAAAGGAGTCGCTTATTTTTTCTATCCCAAGTCTTCTTAATGTACCCCTAATTCCAGCATCAATGGCTACGAGTATAGCATCTCCCTCGTAACCTTCAAGGATAATATCATTAGCCTTTACTATTTTGGCTCCAGTCACATCAACTATTTGTTTATAAAGGATATCTCTGCTTATAAGAAGGTCTTCCTCATTCGGGATATAGGGCAAAATGGAGTCTGCATCAAGATAAGAGGATATTATTCTTTTATTGAATAGATTAATCTTCTCCCAGTCTATCTTATATAGCCTTTTTTTTCTTTCAATAATTATTGCTGATACCTTTGGTAGGGGATCGCCCCTGACAACAATAATATCCTTTACCTTGCCTATGATCTCTCCCTTAGGGTCAAAGACAGGTTTATTAATAATCTCTCCAATAAATAATTCACCAAATAGGGGCATACAAATTAGTATACATCAATTAAAGAGTCTAAGAATAGACAAGAATCTTATTTTATTGAACATAACCTATCAAAATATTGATTGCTAATTAGTCTAATGTTATAATTAACATCAATATTAACTATAAATTCTAAAGATCTCTTAAAAAATACCGAAAAGTTTTATTATGCTTAAAAAAATCTTAAATATTCTCACATTTACTGACCTTCCAATCAGGAAAAAATTCCTTCTTTTTTCAATTGGGGTGCTGTTTTGGCTTTCTATTATAGCTGCTATTGGTTTGATTTCATTATTTAAAATAAATTCAAAATCCAACTATATGGTTGATCATATTGTTCCACAGGAGAGGACTGTAAATATAGTGGTAAGGAAACTTAGAGGTGCTAGCATATCAGCTCATAAAATAGCATTATACAAGGACACAGAAGTGATCAATAACCACTATCTTAAGGGTAAAGGCAGAATAGAGGATTGTCGCCTATATTTCAATACACTTCTTAGTGGGGGCGTTATAAAGGATTATTCCCGTGGGACAGGGCAGTTTTACGAAGATTATAAGGTTGTTCCAATAAATGATGATGAAAAGAGAGAATTTATTAATAGCATTCTGACAAAAATCAATAAATTAGAGGCATTGCTTGATGAAATATTTACATTAAAGATTGGTAATAAGGCAGAAAAAGGTCTCCTCTTGATAGAAAAACTATCAGAATACGATACAATGACTCGGGATACGATTACTACCCTTAATGAATATTCCATAAATCTAAATAAGGAATGGACTAATTTTACAAATAATATAAAAAGTAGATTGTCTCTTTCTATTTTTCTTATTATAAGCGCCTTTTCCTTGGCTGCCTTTCTTACAGTTGGTTTTGGCATTTTAATATCAAGGGCATTAATTAAACCAACAAAGGCAATTATTGAGCAAATAAAAGCGCTAAGCATAGGGGAGATTGATCTTTCTAAGAGGATAGGGGTCATCTCAAAAGATGAGCTTGGTCAACTCACAATGGAGTTCAATAAATTGATGGATACAATAAGCCATGTTGCATCATTTAAAAAGATTATTGAAGAGGATGAGACTGTAGAAGATATTTATATGAGACTTGGAAGGATCTTTATAGATGACCTTAAATTAGATAATTGCATTATTTATGAGGTCTCTAATAGCAAAAATACCCTTAAGATAGTCTATCCTCCAGAGGCAGAAGGAGCAGAGCTACATTGTAGAAGGGACATAACTATTGACAGCAATCTGTGCAGGGTAAAAAGGACAGGACATCTAGTTACATCCTTTGAATATCCCAATATCTGTAAACATTATCTTGAAAATAAAGATGATATACATGTATGCATCCCTATAATAATCGGTGGAAATGTAGGAGGAGTCGTCCAGTTTGTATGTGGAAAGAGGGATGTATGTAACATTTCTGATATAGAGAAGAAGATTAGCAGGGCTCATCAATATATAAGGGAGGCACAACCTGTTTTAGAGGCTAAGAGATTGATGAAGACCCTAAAAGATTCATCTGTAAGGGACACCCTTACAGGTCTTTATAATAGGCGATTTATAGAGGAAAGCTATGAGAGTTTATGTGCTGGTATTATTAGGAGGGGTTCCATTCTGGGCATATTGATGTGTGATATAGATTATTTTAAGCAGACAAATGATGAATATGGACACGATGTAGGAGATATAGTATTAAAGGAAACAGCTACAGTTATAAAACAATGTGTTAGAGGAAGCGATGTTGTAATTCGCTTTGGTGGTGAGGAAATCTTGGTATTATTGTTAGACACAAAACCAGAGGATCCTCTATTAGTTGCTGAAAAGATAAGGGCAAAAGTCGAAGATATGAAAATAAGAATAACAGGAGACGTTATTCAGAAGACCATAAGCATAGGGGTCAGTGAATTGCCAACTGATACCCAGAATTTCTGGGAGGCGATAAAGTTTGCTGATGTTGCCCTTTATAAGGCAAAAGAAAGAGGCAGAAATAGGGTTGAAAGATTTACTGCCGATATGTGGACAGGAGAAAAGTATTAGCAATCTGGATATCGCAGCCCTTTAAGGAGTCAACGAAAAAGAGATAGAAGTTCTACGCAAACACGAACGAATTGGCAGACCTTTGGGATAGGTTAAGGTTTAGGGAAAAGGAATATTCCCCAACCTTAACCTATCTTTTTTACAACCTTCCTTTAAGCAATTCATCAACTACCGAGGGATCTGCAAGTGTTGAGGTATCTCCTAAGTCTTCTATATCTCCCCTGGCAATCTTTCTAAGTATTCTCCTCATAATCTTTCCACTTCTTGTTTTTGGAAGACCAGGTGCAAACTGGAGCTTATCAGGTGTTGCAATAGGACCAATAACAGTCCTGACATGTCCCACGAGTATCTTTTTCAGTTCATCAGAGGGTTGATATCCTTCCTTAAGAGTGACATAGACATAAATGCCCTCTCCTTTAATCTCATGGGGATAACCTACTACTGCAGCTTCTGCAACTGCTTCATGGCTTACAAGGGCTGATTCTATCTCTGCTGTTCCGAGTCTGTGACCTGATACATTTATAACATCATCTATCCTTCCCATAAGCCAGTAATCGCCATCTTCATCTATCCTTGCACCGTCTCCTGTAAAGTATTTGCCAGGGAATCTTGAGAAATAGACCTCTTTTAGCCTCTTGTTTTCAGGATCACCATATGTGCCTCGTAGCATTCCTGGCCATGGTTTTTCTATAACAAGATAACCCCCTTCATTTATACCTGCGTATTCGCCTTTTTCATTAAGCACAGCAGGTACTACACCAAAAAATGGTCTATTTGCAGAGCCTGGTTTTAATGTCATAGCACCTGGAAGTGGTGTTATGAGAAAACCTCCAGTCTCTGTCTGCCACCATGTATCAACAATAGGGAGTTTCCCTTTACCAACATATGTGTGATACCACATCCATGCCTCAGGATTTATGGGCTCTCCAACGGTCCCTAATACCCTTAGGGATGATAGTTCATATTTCTTAACCCAACCTTCCCCTTCCCTCATCAATGCCCTTATTGCTGTTGGAGCTGTATAAAAGATATTTACTCTGTGTTTATCACATATCTCCCAAAACCTTCCTGGATTAGGATATGTTGGCACCCCTTCAAACATTAGGCTTGTAGCCCCATTTGAAAGGGGACCATAGACAATGTAGCTGTGTCCTGTTACCCATCCTATATCAGCGGTGCAGAAGTGAATATCTTCGTCTTTGTAATCAAATACTAATTTAAATGTAATATTTGTAAAGAGGATATAACCTCCTGTTGTGTGAAGGACTCCCTTTGGCTTTCCAGTAGAGCCTGATGTATAAAGGATAAACAATGGGTCTTCAGCATCCATCCACTCAGGTTCACAGTAATTAGAGATATCAGGGGATGCCATCTCGCTGTGCCACCACATATCCCTGTTTGGCTCAATATCAACAGCTCCATCTCCCCTTTTTACAACTATCACCTTTTCAATAGATGGGCATTCTTGAAGGGCCTCATCTGCATTTGCCTTAAGAGGTACCTGTCTTCCACCTCTTATACCTTTGTCAGCAGTTATGAGTAGTTTTGCCTGACAATCTTGTATCCTATCCCTTAATGCCTGTGCGCTGAAACCTCCAAAAACTATGCTATGAATAGCACCAATCCTAGCACAGGCAAGCATTGCTATTGCCAGCTCAGGTATCATAGGAAGGTAAATTGAGACCCTATCACCTTTTTTGATTCCATGCTTTTTTAGAACATTTGCGAACCTGTTTACCTCATAATAGAGCTGTTGATATGTGAATGTCTTGTAACTTCCATCATCTGCCTCCCAGATAATTGCTGCCTTATTTCTTGTCGGAGTATTTACAAACCTATCAAGGCAGTTATAGGATGCATTAAGCTTTCCACCCATAAACCATTTTATCTCTGGCTTTTCAAAGCTCCATTCAAGAACTTTATCCCATTTCTTAAACCATGTAATATGTCTTTCTGCCATATCAGCCCAGAAGCCTTCCGGGTCTTCAACAGACCTTTTGTACATCTGCTCATACTCTTGCATGCTTTTTATATGAGCCCTTTCACTGAACTCCTTTGATGGTGGAAATGTCCTTTTTTCAGCCATCAAGACATCTATACTTTCCTTTGACATTTCTTCCTCCTTTTTATTGTGTAATTGTAGGTCCAAATAATTTTATTATGATAACTCTAATTATAATAATTAGAAAAATAGAAAAGAAAGCTGCCCATCCTCCAATAGTAGCCCAATATGTTTTTTCATTGCCATCAGAAAGCTTTGCAAAAGGAAGTATCATACAGATTATTTTGTAAACAGGATCTGTAAACCTGATAAAAAAGTTTAGCATAAAATTGTCTCTATTACGAGTGAATAGGCTGAGAGCCATCCTCCCCAATATAAGCCACATAACCATAGATAATGAATAGTTTGCTATTAATACAAGCCAATCTTTCATTTAAAACCTTTGACCGGAACCGGTCAAATGACCGGTTCCAGTTTTTTTAATATTAATGTCCCTTCAATTCCGGTGCTATCTCGTCGCCTTTTAAAGCCCCTTTAGGATACCTGACGCTGTCAACAAAGTCCTGTATCTCTTGAGGAGGTTCTTTTGTGAATTTAGAGACCAGCCATATAGTCAGAAAACCTGCTGGCATTCCAAATATGCCGGCGCCGACGGTCTTTATGCCGAACCAATCAACTCCATAAAACTTACTTCCTATTATGTAAAACGCTGTAGTGCCGAGACCTACTAATATGCCAGCTATAGCAGCAGGCCTTGATGCCTTTTTATACCATATACCCATTACAAGGGCCGGGAAGAATGATGCAGCAGCTAATGAGAATGCCCATGCAACGAGTTCTACGATAATAGCAAGCTTGAACTTAGCAACCCATGCACCCAAAAGGGCAACAAAAACAAGAAGAACTCTTGAAATAGTCAGCCTTAATGTAGCAGATGCCTTTGGGTTGATCTGTTTAAAATAAAGGTCGTGTGAAAGGGCATTAGCTATAACAAGAAGCAATCCGTCCGCTGTTGAGAGAGCCGCAGCCAAACCTCCTGCTGCTACAAGACCTGCTATTACATATGGCAGCCCAGCTATTTCAGGTGTGGCAAGGACTATCATATCAGGCTTAATTGATATTTCAGCAAACTGCAGTATCCCGTCACCATTCATGTCTTTCACAGATATTAGTCCGACCTTTGCCCATGATGCAACCCATCCAGGCAGAGCTGCTATTTGCTGCCCAACAACATTGCTCAATACCTCCCAACGTGCAAAGGCTGCATATGCAGGGGCAGAGAAATAAAGTAGGAAAATAAAGAAAAGAGCCCATCCAACAGATGAACGAGCCTGCTTAACTGAAGGGGTTGTATAGAACCTCATAAGTATATGAGGAAGTCCTGCTGTCCCAACCATCAGACAGAGGGTCAGTATGAGCATATTTTTCATGTCCATTCTTGCAAAGGGCTGTATATAAGGTTTAGGGGTTTTTGCATTGCCTTCTGCTGCTTTTTTAGCCTCTGTCCATTTTTCTTTTGCCTCTTCAGGGGTCTTTGGAAGATCCTTTAATTGTTTCTCTATTGCCTCTCTATCTTTTTTAGGGGCGTCAGCAGGAAGGGCTGCAAGCTTTTCCTGCAATGCCTGCCTCTCAGCCTCAAGGCTTCCGGGCAATGCCTTAATCTTTGCATCAATTTCTGCTGCCTTTTGCTTCCATATATCTCTGACCTCCTGCTCTTTTGCATCAGCTATGATATCTTTTTCCTTTGCATCTATTTTCTGCAAAACCTGTCCATACATAATCTGAGGCGCTGGAACCCCTGTAACCTTAACAGAAAGCACTGTCACAGGTATGAGGTATGCAATGATAAGAATTATATATTGGGCAACCTGTGTCCATGTAACAGCCCTCATGCCGCCCAAGACAGAGCATACGAGAATTCCTATCAAGCCAACAAACACGCCTGTCTCAAAAGGTATGCCAAGAAACCTGCTTGTAATAATTCCAACGCCTGTGACCTGTGCTACGAGATAGGTAAATGATGTAATCATTGCTGCAAGTATTCCCACATTTCGGGCAAAGTTTCCGCCATATCTTGCGCCTAAAAAGTCAGGGATGGTGAATTGTCCGAATTTCCTTAAATAAGGGGCAAGAAATACCGCAAGCAGGACATAACCGCCTGTCCATCCCATTATATACGCCAGACCGTCATAGCCGAGCAAATAAATAGTGCCTGCCATTCCTATAAAGGAGGCTGCAGACATCCAATCAGAGGCTGTTGCCATTCCATTAAATACAGCTGGGACCTGTCTGCCTGCAATATAATATTGAGACACCTTTGCTGTCCTGCTCAGGATTCCGATCATTGCATAAACTCCTATGGTCACACCCATGAATGTCCAGCCTATGTACTTTGGCTGAAGACCCATCTGCTCGGCAATTCCAAGGGCTATGACAAAAAGGATAAATACACCTGTGTAAATTCCGTATATTTTGCCAAGGTTCTGCGTAAATACATCCTTTTGTTTTTCCATCTTATTCCTCCTCTTCCGCTACATCGTATTTCTTGTCAAGTTTGTTCATCTTATAGGCATAATAGAATATGAGGACAACAAATGTAGCAATAGAACCCTGTGCACCCATGTAATACCCAAGCGGAAACCCAAAGATAGAGATGTTGTTGAGGGTGTTTACAATAAACACCGCTCCATAGGAGACCAGAAACCAGATTAGCAGAAGTATTGCTGTAAGTTTCTGATTTTCTTTCCAATAAGCCTGAAGTTTTGCCTTTTCAACCATATTACCTCCTCTTTAGTTTTAAATTTGGGAATTTAGGATTTGAAACTTGAGATTCTTTTATTATCACCCCCTTTTTAAGGTTTGCCGACCTTTAAAAGATCCTTAACAGTCCTTACTCCAAGTTCTGGCAAAAAAATTAGAAACCTCTGAAACAACTGAGCTGTAATAAATGCGTCCATGAGAGCATTGTGAGCGTATGATACAGGAATCTGGTATTTTTTTGCTATGGAAAAGAGATTATCATCTTCATTGCCTCTAAAAAAGTGTTTTCCCACATCGCCCTGCTCTTTTATCCATTTATAGATCCTTAGGGTATCGATTAAATGGTTTTCAATATTGCTGTTATAAAGTCTCTTAATCTCCTTGTTAAGGAACATGAGATCAATGAGTAAAAAATGTCCAACAATAATACTGTCTTTACAGAAACTCAAAAATTCAGAAAGCACATATTCTATGGACGGACTTTTTTCTGCTTCTGATGGTGTAATGCCATGAACAACCACACTTTTTGGGGTCAAGGCTGTCTCGGGTTTAACAACCTTATAAAAAGTCTTACCAAGCTCTATCTTGCTGCCAGTCATCTTTATACACCCTATTGACACTATCGAGTCTTTCTTTGGATCCAGCCCTGTCAATTCTGTGTCCATGACAACATATTTGCAACTGCTAATCGGCAGTTGCATTGATATAGTCGGAGATATTTTTTTTTTCTTAAATAAGTTTATTATTGATGCCATCATCCACCAACTAACCCAGGTCTGTACTGGTCTATAATAAGGTCCTGCATTTTTGATATTATCTGGAAAGACTCCTTAAGAGATTTTCTTTCAAGGGCGCTTAACTTGCTCGGATTTATAAAATTATCTGGAATTTCATTTTTTTCTATCTGTTCAATCTGGTGATGAATCCTGAGAAGTGTTATAAATTCAAAGGCATACTCAAGTTCATCTCCAGAATTTCTGACTATAGGATGCACATCCTTCAATAATCTTATCCTCTCAATCGTTGATGTCTCACTAATGCCTGATTCAAGGCTGAACAGCCTCACAATATCTACAAGGGGGCCAATACCCCTGATTTTCAGATTCAGCTCATCCTTATGCTCTCCGCTTTTTTCAACAACAAATGTCCTTAAAAAACCGAGAGGAGGTCTGTTTTTTGTTATAACTCCTGCCATATGAGCGAGGAATATATTTTGTCCCTTTAGTATATTTGTAAGATAATCCCTGAGTTCTTCTGCAAGGCTAAAATCCCCAAACAATGGCCTGAAATCAAAAAATATAAGGGATCTTAAAATTGCTTCAGGAGTAGGGGTACTTATCCATTTATAAAAGTAGTTTTTCCATATCTTTAAGGGCTGGCACCACTTTGGATTGCTTGCCATATAATCCGCAGGGCATAATGGAAATCCGCACTTTATGAGGCTGTCCCTTACAAATGGCGTAAACTCAGCAAAATATCTCCTTGCCTCATCTGAGTCCTCAGCATAGATAATTGCATTATCCTGATCTGTCTTAAATGTCTGTTCCTTCCGTCCCTCGCTTCCAAAGACAATCCAGCAAAATGGGGTCGGGGACTTGCCATATTTCTTTTCTGCAATCTCAAGGATCTTTCTTACAAGCCTATCATTTATTTCACTTATAATTTTTGTTATGTTGCTTGCCTTTGCTCCCTCCCTCAGCAGAAGTCCTACAATCATATTTATTTTTTTAGCTACTGGAATTAGTCCTTCTATGGTCTGTTGATTTTCTATGTCCTTTGAAAAGGACAGGGGAGATGATCCCTGAAGAAGCATAAGGTCATGGTTTGTTATTACACCTTTGAGTTCTCCATCCTTTACAACAAGCAAATGGTGTATATTGTGCCGTATCATCTTCAATACTGCCTCAAAACAATAATCCCTCGCATCTACCCTTATTAGGGGAAGGCTCATAATATTGCTTATTGGTTCATTTACATCCCTTCCTTTTGCAACAACCTTTTCCCTAAGGTCCCTGTCTGTCACAATCCCAACAGGAATTGAATTGTTGTCGATTATTATTAATGAGCTGACTTTATTTTTTGCCATTATGCGGGCTGCATCCTGTATAGTAGCTCCTTGTTCTACAGTAATAACCTCCTTTGTTGCAATATCTCCTATCTGTGTTGTAAAAAGAAGTCTGTCGCTGCCTCCATAAAAAAGGCTTTTGCTGTGCATTTCCTTATATGTCCTATCTATATACTTTGTGAGATGGGATTTTAAAAAATACTCCGTGAAAACAGGACTGGAGTCAAGAAGTTTTAAAACTGTTTCTTTGTCTATAAGATAACAGATGGTATCGTCTATTGTTTTTACATTTGCCCTTGCCCTGTCCCTTCCAACAAGGGAAAGGAATCCGAATGTATCTCCTTCCCCTCTGTAATCAATTACCACTTCATCGCCATCTGTTTTTATATAAACCTTAACACCACCTTTTTTTATTATCTGCAGATATTCGCTCGGTGGACCGTCCTGCCTTAATATAATTGTATCTTTTGGATAGAACTCCATTGATATGTTTTTTGCAATGTCTTTCAGGGTCTTTTCTTCAAGAAACTGAAAAGGTGGTATATTTTTTAAAAAATTTATTACATCTTCCAATATCATACTATCTTCCAAGAAGTAGAATTATTTAGCAAATTAAATACCAATTTGTTTAATCTACGAATGGCTTAAGTAAAGGGTTTTTATGCTCAATGCTAAGGGATCTATTTGTATAATATGTAACTAAAAGTAATGTTGTTAAGTAAGATGTTACTTTTGGTAATATTTTACCATAGATTGCACTTGCCTAAAATTATGGCCTTTTTATACCCCACTTCTTTCTCTTTTCCCAAAGAGCTTTTCTTGTAATCCCAAGATGGTCAGCAAGCTGCTGCTCATTCAAATCTTTTTGGTATTCACTGATAAATGCCTTTGTATAATTTTCGATCGAAAGCTTGTTGGAAACAGCCTTTTGTATAAAAGTCTCTTTTGTCTTTATTCCCTGAGGCAGATGCTCTGCTTTTATAGTGTTGCCATCAGATATGAGGATTGCCCTTTCTATTATATTTTGAAGCTCCCTGATATTGCCTGGCCAGTGATATGACTGGAGAATGTCTAATGCCTCCTCATCTATTTTATCTACATTTTTAGCAAGCTCTTTTGAATATTTTTGAATAAAATAATTTGTTAGGATATTAATATCTTCCCTCCTTTCCCTTAATGAAGGAAGCCTTATCGTAATAACATTTATCCTATAAAAGAGGTCCTCTCTAAACCAGCCTTCTTTTAAACCCCTTTCTATATCCTTGTTTGTTGCTGATATAAACCTGAGATCAACCTTAATACTCTGTGTCCCTCCAACCGGTCTAATCTCATGATCCTCTAAAACCCTTAAAAGCTTTGATTGGAGGCCTATGCTCAAATCCCCTATCTCATCAAGGAAAACAGTACCACCGTTTGCCTCTTCAAAAAGCCCTTTTTTTGATGTTATTGCGCCTGAAAAAGCACCCTTTACATGACCAAATAGTTCTGACTCAAAGAGATTCTCTGGGATGGCGCTACAGTTTATAGGGATAAATGGTTTTTCTGCCCTACTGCTGTTAAAGTGTATTGCCCTTGAGATTAGTTCTTTACCTGTACCTGTTTCTCCGAGTAAAAGCACATTACTCCTTGCGTCTGCAATCTTTTTTACCTCGTTGATTATCTTCTGCATCGCAGGGCTCTCGCCTATTATGTTGCTGAAGTCGTAATGCCTTTCTATCTGCTTTTTGAGGAGGACATTTTCTGCCTGAAGTGCCCTCTGTTTGAGTGCATTTTTTACAATCTGTTTTATCTCTTCATGGATAATAGGCTTTATTACATAGTCATATGCTCCAGCCCTAAGGGCCTCAATAGCAGTCTCTAAAGAGGCATAGGCAGTAATTATTATTACGATCTGGTCTGGGAGTTTTTCCCTTATCCTTTTCAGGAGTTCTATGCCATCAATGCCAGGGAGTATGATGTCTGTTATTATGATGTCATAAATGACTTTATCAAGGATCTCAAGGGCAGAATCAGCATTATCAACAATATCAACCTCATAGCCATCCCTTAGAAATACCCTTCTAAGAGACGAACTCAGGGTCTCTTCGTCTTCAACTATGAGTATTTTTTCAGGCATTGGCTTTTTTTGGCAATTTAACTAAAAAAGTTGTTCCCTCTCCTTTTTTACTTTTTACAGAGATTGTGCCATTGTGCTCCTTGATTATACCATAGCAGATACTGAGGCCTAATCCAGTGCCTTTTCCAAGAGGCTTTGTTGTGAAGAATGGGTCAAATATCTTGCCCATCACAGAATCATCTATGCCTGCTCCTGTGTCACTGAATGCTATCTCTACGAAATCCCCATTTATCCTCATCTTTATGTCTATCCTCCCTCCGTTAGGCATGGCATCAAGGGCATTAAGCATAAGGTTTAAAAAAACCTGCTGAATCTGGTCGGGATTGACCATTAATTTTGGCAAGTCTCTTTTTTCTATATTGATCTGAATATCTTTAAACCTCTTGTCATATTTCACAAGATTTATAGTACGTTCAAGTATCTCCTGTATGTTTGAGGCTACCTTTTCTATAGATGATATCCTCGCAAAATCTCCGAGGCTGCGGACTATTCTTGCAATTCTTTCAATATGGCTGTTTATTGTTGTTAGGGATTCCTTTATAAAATCTGTTTCATACCCTTTTACCCTTTGCCCTTGCCCTTTTTCTGAGAAATCAAAATTCATTGCCCTGAGTTCTTGTACAAGCGATGATATTGATGCGAGGGGATTGCCTATTTCGTGGGATATGCCAGCAGTCAATTTACCGATACTTGCAAGCTTTGACGCCTGAAACAACTGCTCCTCCATTTTCTTTTTTTCGGTTATATCTTCTATAATAATAACATATCCGCCTGAAGGGTCCTTAAAAGGGCTGATATTTATTTTAAAAATTCTATTAAAGGGGGTTTGGAATGATATCTCTCTCTGTTCTTTTTGAAGAAGGATATCATTAGGTAGCCATGGTATTAGAAGTAGTAGGGACCTATTGAGGGCATCAGTTTTTTTTATTCCCGTAATGGTCTCCATCTCTTTATTCCAGTACTTTACCCTTGATAGAGAATCTATTGTTGCAATTCCTAAAGTCACACTCTCTATAATGTTTTCACTAAATTTCTTCAGATAAGATAGTTGTCTATTTACCTCTGAAAGCTCCTGTCTTGAAAATCTAAGGCTTTCTGTCATCTGCTTTATTGATTCATAAAGTTCTTTTCTCTCCTGCTCATTTAGGACAAGCCTTTCTTCAAAAATAATGGCTGATATAGATGAGCCTATTGCACCTGAGAGATTTTTCTCTGCCTCGTCCCTAAGTTCAAAGACCTCTTGTTGTGAGAGTTCTGACCTCTTTTTATTTTTTTTTGATAGAAATGATTCTATTATATTCACAGCCTCATCCCTTCCAAGATAAAGAGTCAGGATCTCTTCAATTGAATCTACATTATAGGACAGTGTCTTTGATATACCCTTTGTGATATCATAGGATTCTACAAATACGAGGGATTGGAGCTCCTCTTCCTTTGACTGTCTTGTAAATATAGAAACACCTACGTACAAAAGTAGATTAAGGGACATACTCCAGAAAAGGGTATGGGACCATTTATCAAATGCTTTTATTCCAAAAAGGCTATTTGGATTAAATACCACAGAGTTTGTTATCTGAGCAATAAATCCTGAACTGTCTATTACTCCAATCATTATAAGGTCAGGCACGATAAGGGTATAAAACCATACAATAAAACCAGCAATCAGACCTGTGGCAGCTCCCCATTTATTGCCGCCCTTCCAATAAATGCCAAGAAGGACAGAAGGACCAAAGAGGGCTATTAGTTCAAAGGACTTAAGTCCTATCTCAACAAGCCCGTAAAATTTACCAATAGATACAGCAAATAAGTAGCCAAGATAAACTATACCAATTATTACTATCCTTTTAATATTTAGGATAATTGAGGGAAACCTACTAATTTCACTGAATTTAACAACAGCAGGGGTGATTACGCTGTTCATAACCATTGTGCTTAAAGCAAGTGATTCCACTATAATCATGGCAGTAGCAGCAGAGAATCCACCTATGAATGCAACCAATGTTAGATATTTATTAAAGTGGTCATAAGGTAGGGTAAGAACAAAATAGTCAGCCATTTTTATAGAGCCATAAGAGAGTATTCCTCCATATGCTATTGGCAAAACAAAGATGTTTATTAAAAAAAGATAAAGTGGAAAAAGCCAAGAAGCCTTTGAGATGTGTGATTCATCATAATTTTCAACAACAGCCATCTGAAACTGTCGTGGTAGAAACATTATCGCCATCATGGAGAGTATGATTAAGGCAAACCATTCAGAATAATTTACCTCTGCTCTGTTAAATAATAATGATGCATACTCAGAATCCTGCATCCTTTTAAATACATCATAGAATCCATCAAATAGAAAGAATGTAACAAAAAGGCCTACTAAAATAAAGGAAACTAATTTAACTATTGATTCAAAGGCAATTGCAAAGACAAGACCACCGTGTCTTTCAGATGCATCTAAGCGGCGGGCCCCAAAGATTACAGCAAAGAATCCCAAAATAGCTGTAATAAAAAGCCCAGCCTCTGCTGTGCCTGTTGTCTCACCCGAAATAATAGTCATTGTGTTTATAATTGCCTTTATCTGAAGACCAATATAAGGTATTATTCCAATAACAGCTACTATCGTAAAAAGGGCTGATAGAAAAAGGGATTTGCCATATCTAAACCCAATAAAATCTGAAAGTGTGGTAATCCTATTAGCCTTTGCTATTCTCACAATCTTTTTTAATATAATCATCCAGAGGGATGCCATGAGGGTTGGTCCTAAATAGATCGTCAAAAATGACAAACCTGATGTTGCTGCCTTCCCAACGCTTCCATAAAATGTCCATGCTGTACAATAGACAGCAAGGGATAGGGAATAGATATAAGGGTTGGCAACTATGCTCCTTCCCTCTTTTTCCCTTCTCTCTGCATAATAGGCAATCAGAAATAGTATGCCTAAATATAGCAAGACAATAAGGAATATTGCCCATCCCTTAATCATCTTTCCTAAAACCCTTTCTTTTGTTTGTTAAAAACACTAAAATAGCTATAGAAATAATAAAGATAAACCATACGCCAAATATATAATACGGAAGGCTTAAATGGAAGATTTCCAAGAAAGGCCAATTAAAGAGCAGCAAACCGATAAAAAAGAGGAAAATCAAAATTTCTTTTGTATTAATCATTGTGAATATAAGGCTTTATTTATTTAAAGTAAAGCCTATTCCCTCTGCAACGCCCTCTCCACGGTCTTTATTGCACAGAATTCTCCACACATGCTACATACCTCTTCAAGGCTTGGGGGTATCTCTTCCCTCCATTTTCTTATCCTTTCTGGATTAAAGCTGAGTGATAACTGCCCTTCCCAATCAAGATTTTTTCTGTATTGAGCCATTTTTTTATCCTTCTCAATTGCACCCGGTATGCCCTTTGCAATATCAGCTGCATGTGCAGCAATCCTTGAGGCAATTACCCCTTCTATGACATTATCAATGTCTGGAAGCCTTATGTGTTCTGATGGGGTTACATAACATAGAAAATCAGCCCCTGCAGCTCCTGCTATAGCCCCACCAATAGCTGCTGCAATATGGTCATATCCCATAGCAATATCAGTAACAAGAGGTCCGAGCACATAAAATGGAGCGCCTTTACATATCTCCTTCTGTATCTTTATGTTCAGCTCTATCTGATTCAAAGGCACGTGACCGGGCCCCTCAATTATAACCTGTACCCCTTCAGCAACTGCCCTGTCTCTTAGTTCTCCAAGGGTTAATAACTCCTCAATCTGGCTTCTATCAGTAGCATCTGCAAGGCATCCTGGTCTGAATCCATCCCCAAGGCTAAGGGTTAGGTCATATTTTTTTGCAATCTCAAGGAGTCTGTCATATTGTTCGTACAAAGGATTTTCCTTATCATTATATATTATCCATTCAAGGAGGAAAGCACCTCCCCTACTGACAACATCAAGGATTCTTTTGTCTGATTTTAATCTTTCTATAGCCTTTTTTGTAACACCACAGTGGACAGTAATAAAATCAACCCCATCCTCTGCATGTCTCTCAATCACATCAAAAAGATCATCGGCACTCATTTTTGCTATATGTTTATGTCTTTCAACAGCGCTTACCACTGCCTCATAAATAGGGACAGTTCCTACTGCAATAGGGGATTTCTTAATAAGTTTATTTCTCAATCCTTTGATATCCCCGCCAGTTGAAAGATCCATAACAGCATCGGCACCATATTTCACAAGCACCTCAAGCTTTTTTAGCTCCTCATCATAAAAGACCCTGTCCTTTGAAGTACCTATATTCGCATTTATCTTTGTTCTAAGCCCTCTTCCAATTCCAAGGGGTTTGATATCGTGTTTTATATTTCTTACTATTACACTTATACCATTTGCAATATCCTCCATTAGCCTTTCTGGAGAAATGCCTTCATTTAAGGCAACTGTCTTTATCTCCTCTGTTATAATACCTTTTTTGGCTAATTCTATCCTTGTCATGATATCTCTCCTTTTTTAAACAAATTTTTCTAAATACCCTTTTACTGCTGATTTAATATCCTTCTCTCCTAAAATGCCGCTTATTAATGCAATACCATAGGCACCACTGTTTAAAACATCTTTGACCTTATCAGGCTTAATCCCACCAATGCCGAATACAGGAATGGAAACCTCTCTACACACATCCCTTAGCCTCTCTATACCCAAAGGCTCTCCGTATCTTATTTTTGATGGAGTATGATAAACAGGACCAAAGGTTATGAAATCTGCACCTTCCTTTTCTGCATCTTTTGCCTCATTAATATTATGAGTGGATATACCAACTAATGATGTTTTTGCACCATTTTTACGGGAGGAATTATCCTTTAAAATCTTTCTTACTGCATAAGTAGGCATACTTGATTGGGTTAAATGCACACCATCAGCATTGACAGCTAATGCTATATCAACCCTGTCATTAACAAAGAGCATTGCATTGTATTTGGATGTGAGTTCTCTCATTTTATATGCTATATCGAGCAACTCTCTTGTAGAGAGGTCTTTCTCCCTTAGCTGTATAGCCTTAATACCTGTCCTCAAAGCCTCTTCAATAGCAATATAAAGTGCATCTAAGGTATTAAATAGCCTTCTATCAGTTATAAGATATATATTGAAATCAAGGGGTTTCATTTAACCCAAGGTCTAATCTTTAACAGCATTATCAAGGATACAGATGCTAATATAATGCTCATTAACTGTGCTGTCCTAAATGGTCCAATATAAAGGCTATCAGCCCTTAATGCCTCAATAAAGAATCTTCCTAATGAATATATTAATATTCCAGTAAAACATATTGAACCATCTTTATAATCCCTCTTTCTCAAATAAAACCATATTAAGAAAAAGGCTAAAAGATTATAAAGCATTTGATAAAGCATGGTTGGATGAATGGGGATCCCCGGAAATTGTGAGCCTGCTATTGATGTTTCAGGAAAAACAATTCCCCATGGCAAATCCGTCGGAACACCGTGAGCCTCTCCATTCATAAAATTACCAAATCTAACAAAGGACTCACCAAGTATAACAAGGGGTATTATAGAGTCAGCCATTTTGAGAATAGGTAATTTGAGTTTTTTAAGATAAAAAAAGGCTACAATAAAACCTCCAATAAAACCGCCATGGCTTGCAAGCCCTCCCTTCCAGATAGCTGGAATATCAGCCAAGTTCTTTCCATAAAAATCCCAATTAAAGATTACATAATATATCCTTGCACCAATAATACCCCCAAGAACTGTAAATGTTAAGAGATTTAAGAGTTCCTCCTTATCTATCTCAATACCCTTTCTTTTTAAATCAGATCTAAGTAGAAAATAAGAAAGGGCTAAAGCCAAGATATACATAAGGCCATAAAACCTTATCTCAAATGGTCCTATCTCTATAAGCACAGGATGCATTACAACATCCCCTCTATTGGGCTACTTGCAGAGGCATAAAGTTTCTTTGCAATACGTCCTGCCAGATAGGCAAGCCTTCCAGCTATTACAGCATGTTTCATTGCCTCTGCCATAGATATGGGGTCTTTAGCCCCAGCAATAGCTGTATTTATCAAAACAGCATCACATCCAAGCTCCATTGCTATAGTGGCATCAGAGGCGGTGCCAACTCCTGCATCAACAATAATAGGGACCTTTGCTGATTCAAGGATTATCTTTATGTTATAAGGATTCCTGATCCCAAGTCCTGAGCCTATAGGAGCACCCAAAGGCATTACAGCAGCAGCGCCTGCGTCTTCAAGCCTTTTTGCCATTACAGGATCATCATTTGTGTAAGGAAATACAATAAATCCCTCCTTTGCTAATATCTCTGTTGCCTTAAGCAGACCTATGACATCAGGAAATAATGTCTTCTCATCTCCTATGACCTCTAACTTGATCATGTCTGAAACACCTGCCTCTCTTGCCAGACGGGAGTATCTAAGGGCATCTTCAACTGTATAACATCCTGCTGTATTAGGGAGTATCTTATATTTTTTAGGGTCTATGTAATCTAAAAGATTTTCTGACCTTCTATCTGTAATATTAACCCTTCTGACAGCTACAGTTACTACATCTGCTCCTGATGCCTCAACTGCCTTTGCAGTCTCTTCAAAATTCTTATATTTACCTGTGCCTACCCATAGCCTTGATTTAAATTCAATACCTTTAATTATTAATTTGTCTTCCATTTTCCCTCCAAATCTAAAATCTCAAATCTTAAATCTTAAATCTTAAATCAGAAGCCCTCCCCCAACAAAATATACGAT
>CAZIMB010000012.1:0-37018 GCA_964540275.1 uncultured Nitrospirota bacterium
CAGACAGTTTGGTTTTCTGAACGAGTATGCATGTTTGAAATTAATGACAGAAGATTTATATAATTAAATTAATAAAAACTTATAAAAGGGGTATTAGTATATGAAAAAATATTTTGAGGGATTCTTTGAGAAAAAAAACTTTCACCTTATTGCATCAATAATAATAGCAGCAATGATACTCATTGCCTATTCCAATACCTTTACTGCAAGCTTTCACTTTGATGACAATCCAGCTATTGTTGAGAATCCCTATATCAAAAATCTCACCATAGAAAATATAAAAAAATTGCTTCATGGCACAAGACCTGTTGTAAATATGAGCCTACTTTTAAATTATCAGATAAATGGATTAGATGTTGTAGGCTGGCATATATTTAATACCCTCTTTCATATATTAAACTCTCTTCTGGTTTATGCCCTAATCTTTCACACATTAAACATGCCCATTTTATCTGAGAAATATTCTTGTATATCAAAGAGAATGGCTTTTTTTGGTGCCCTATTATTTGCTGTACATCCAATACAAACACAGGCTGTAACATATATAATTAGCCGAACAGAACTCCTTGCAGCATTTTTCTATTTATCCACTTTTTTCTTATATATCAGATACAGAAAGACTGGAAATATCTCAAAAATGATTGGCGCTGTGGTCACGGCTTTCCTTGCTATGGGATCAAAGGAACATGCAGTGACATTGCCTGCTATGTTATTACTATATGACTTTATCTTTATGTCAGAAGGGAAAATTAAAAATGTTTTAAGTCACTGGAAGTCTCATCTTGCAATAGCATCATCATGGTCATTGCTCATATTTCTGCTTTCAACTGTCAAACTTGAGGGTGCAGGTTTTGGGATAGTAGGAACACAGCAGGAAATTACTCCATGGACATATCTATTCACATCATTTAATGTGCTCTGGACATATATAAGACTTTTATTTTTACCTATTAATCAAAATCTTGATTATGACTACCCAATTGCCAAAACCCTTTTTGAATTTCCAACTATTATCTCATTTATAGGGCATATTATTGTCATATTAGCAGCCTTTTTGCTATACCAAAAGAGAAACTGGAAACTCATACCCTTTGGCATAGCATGGTTTTACATTACAATGTCACCTACCCAAAGCTTTGTACCAATTCTTGATGTGATATTTGAGCATAGGGTTTATCTTCCCTCAGTTGGTTTTTTCCTTGCATTTATAACTGCCTATGAAGGGATATTTGAATGGCTTGAAAAAAGGAAAGAGGCAAAAAAACATATTGAAACCCCCTCAGTATGACAAAAAAGAGATTTCTCTTTATTTGTAATGACTATGTTGGGGAAAACATGGCAGGACCTGGTATCCGCTACTGGGAATTAGCCCATGAATTGTCAAATAAAGGACACCAGTCTGCAATTCTTTCAAGACATATCCAAAAAGGTTTTACTAGTAATCAATTAATCTATCTCGGAAATACATCAATACTAAATCTTATAAAATGGATAAAATGGGCAGATTTCATTGTTCAGGTAGGAAGACCTTATTCAATGCTTATAGCAGCTATTTTACAAAAAAAGGTAATTTTTGACCAGTATGATCCTGTTATATTTGAGATTCTTGAATACAAGGCATATAAATTTTCAGAAAGAATAAAAAAGACTATTATGATACTTTTATGGAAAATAAGACAAAGGCTTATTTTAAAACTCGGTTTCAAATTTCTTGTTGCAAATGAAAAACAAAAGGATCTTCTAATTGGACAGCTATCCCTCCTCGGCTATACAAAAAAGCTCCATAACATTATTACCCTCCCATTTGGTCTCCCTTCAAAACCTCCTATTAAGTCAAATTCAGTACTTCGGGGGACAAAAATCAGGGAGACAGATTTTTTAATTGTATGGGGAGGTGGAATCTGGGACTGGTTTGATCCATTCACACTTCTTTTATCTATGTCAAAGATTAAAACCCAAAGAGATGATATAAAGGTTTATTTCCCTGGAATTACCCCGCCAAGCCCTGACACTAAAAAATCTGCATTAATTAATAAATTTTTAAATAAGGCAAAGGAATTAGATTTACTTGATTCATGTGTATTTGTAAATACTGAATGGACCCCTTATGAGCAGCGGGCTAATTATCTTCTTGAGGCAGATGCAGGGATTAGCCTTCATTATGATACTATTGAGACAAGATTTGCCTTTAGAACAAGGATCCTTGATTATATTTGGGCTGGATTACCGATCATCTCCTCAAAAGGAGATAGCTGGGCTGATATAATAGAGTCAAAAGGACTTGGGTTAACTATTCCTTGCGTAGATGTAGATTCATTAGTAAAGGCAATTATAAAAATGGCTGATGATACTGAATTTAGAAATCTCTGTAGAAATCAGATTAAAATGATTGCAGAAGAATATAAATGGACAAAGCTTACAGAAAAGTTATTATTAAATTTTACAAACTATGAGGTAAATTATGAAGGTAGTAATATTAGCAGGTGGATTCGGGACAAGACTCAGTGAGGAAACAACTGTTAAACCAAAACCTATGGTAGAGATAGGGGGTAAGCCTATAATTTGGCACATTATGAAGATTTATTCTCATTATGGATTTAATGACTTTATAATATGTCTTGGTTATAAAGGATATGTTATAAAGGAATATTTTGCCAATTACTTCCTTCACCAATCAGATGTAACAATTGATATGAAGGAAAATAAGTTGGTAGTACATGACTGCAAGGCGGAACCATGGAAAATAACACTTATAGATACAGGATTAAATACAATGACAGGAGGAAGGATCAAAAGGGTTCAGAAGCATATCGGAAATGATACATTTATGCTAACATACGGAGACGGAGTTGGAAATATTCCTATTAATAAGCTCTTAGCCTTTCATAAAGAACATGGGAAATATCTAACTATAACAGCAGTCCAGCCACCTGGCAGATTTGGAGCCATAAACCTCGATGCTAATAACAATGTAATATCATTCCTTGAAAAACCAAAAGGTGACTTTGGTTGGATAAATGGTGGTTTTTTTGTAATGGAGCCTGAGATATTTGAGTATATAGAAGGAGACAACACTGTATGGGAAAAGGAGCCTTTAGAAAATCTTGCGAGGGAAGGACATGTAGTCGCATATAAACACTATGATTTCTGGAAATGCGTAGATACATTAAGAGATAAAATAGAGTTAGAAAATCTTTGGGATGCAGGCAATCCAAAATGGAAGGTATGGGAATAAAATGTTTCATAACATTTACAAAGGGAAAAAGGTCTTTATAACTGGTCATACAGGCTTCAAGGGAGGATGGATTGCATTATGGTTAAAAGAGCTTGGTGCAGAAATAATTGGTTATTCATTACCACCTCCTACCAAACCAAGCTTTTTTGAATCAGTTGGATTGGAATCAATAATAGACCATCATGTAATAGGTGATATAAGGGATAGAGATAAACTTATTTCGGTTATGAAGGAATTTAAACCAGATTTTGTTTTCCATTTATCTGCTCAACCATTTGTTAGGCTATCATATAAAGAACCCTTGCTTACCTACGAAACGAACGTAATGGGTACAGTTAATTTATTTGAAGCAGTCAAAAATATTAATTCTGTAAAGGTTTTAATTAATGTAACAAGTGACAAATGTTATGAAAATAAAGAGTGGGTTTATGGATATAGAGAAATAGACCCTTTGGGTGGCTATGATCCATATAGTTCAAGCAAGGCATGCTCTGAATTGATCACAAATGCTTATAGAAATTCTTTCTTTAAAGATAAAGCCATAGCCCTTTCATCTGTTAGGGCTGGAAATGTTATAGGAGGGGGAGATTGGGCAGAGGATAGATTAATTCCTGATTGCATCAGAGCGCTCTGTCAAAATAAAACTATCATAATTCGCAATCCTAAAGCTATAAGACCATGGCAGTATATACTTGAACCATTATCAGGTTATTTATGGCTTGGGGCATTAATGTATAGGGATAATATAAATTATAGTAGTAGCTGGAATTTTGGCCCAGTTGAAGATGATATAATAACAGTGGAGGATGTTGTTAGGTTGACCTTAAAGTATTGGGGTAATGGTGATTATGCCTTAGACACAGCTGTTCATCCTCATGAGGCTTCCCTCCTAAAACTCGATTGCAGTAAGGCACATTCTATTCTAAAATGGCAACCAGTATATAATACATATAAGGCTATTGAAGAGACAATTCACTGGTATAAAGAATACTATAATATTAAAGATAAAGACAAAATGAATGCAATTACTATCTCTCAGATTGAAGGCTATGTCAAAGAAGCAAGAAACAAAAAAATCCCTTGGTGTATTAATTAAAAATAAATTACCTGATGAATTTGCAAATAAGGAGCGTATTATTTTATTCACTTTTCAAATAAAGGATGATGAATATTCTGATTGGAACGATGATGAATGGACGGAATTCGGGTTGCACTCATTGTTCAATTCAGAAGATGACAAAAATATAGATTGGGAAGGTTTCTTCGGTGTCAAGTCTTAATGTAGGAGATATAGCCCTTATCAGATTACCCCATTCATCAAATCAAAAAACAAGGCCTGTTTTGGTTGTAAGCAATTATTCAAAGTATGTTCTTGTAGCTTCTATTACAACAGAAGTTGAAAAATATAAAAACGACGTATTTATTGAGATTATAGAGAATTCTGACCTTAAAGATGGTGTAATAGAAAGACCTATTATTGCACGATTAAAAAGTCTTAACACTATAAATAGTAGTTTATGTAAAAAGATTGCAAGTCTAAAAAATGAAAAGGTTGATAGTATATTAAGGAAATTATCAAAACTCTTTCCAGAAATTCATTATCAGATATTTCATAGCCAAAAGGAATTTATACCTGGTATTAGCAGAATCAACTATGCAGGACGTATTTATGACAAAGAAGAGATTTTTAACCTTATTGATTCGTCAATGGATTTCTGGCTAACATCTGGAAGATTTTCTGAAAAATTTGAAAAGGATTTTGCTAATTTTTTAGGCATTAAACACTGTATCCTAACCAATTCGGGATCATCAGCTAACCTATTAGCCATATCTGCCCTAACATCCCCAAAACTTGGCAAAATGAAGCTAAAACCAGGTGATGAGGTTATAACTACTGCCTGCTCTTTCCCCACAACTATTAATCCCATAATTCAGAATAATTTAGTCCCTGTTTTTCTTGATATAGATATTGGAACTTATAATATTCGTGTAGATGATATTGAAAAGGCATTATCAGAAAAAACAAAGGCTATTTTTTTAGCCCATACACTCGGAAATCCCTTTAATTTAGATAAAGTCATGGATTTTGCTGAAAAAAATAACTTATGGTTAATTGAGGATAATTGTGATGCTCTTGGCTCAAAATATAAAGGCAAATATACAGGAACCTTTGGGCATATATCTACATTCAGTTTTTATCCTCCACATCATATAACAATGGGTGAAGGAGGTGCATTGGTAACTAATGATGCCCAGTTAAAGAGGATCATTGAATCCTTTAGGGATTGGGGAAGGGATTGCTGGTGCCCTTCAGGAATAGATAATACTTGCAAAAAGAGATTTCAATGGCAGTTAGGCGATCTTCCATATGGATACGACCACAAATATATTTATTCACATTTTGGTTTTAATCTCAAGGCAACTGATATGCAGGCCTCAATTGGTGTTGCCCAACTAAAAAAACTCCCCTCTTTTATAAAGGCAAGAATAAGAAACTGGAGGATTTTAAGGGAGGGATTAAATGATTTATCAGATTTTTTTATTTTACCTGAAGCTACTTTACACTCTGAACCCAGTTGGTTTGGATTTGCCTTAACAGTAAAAGATAAAGTTGGTTTTACAAGGGATGATATTGTCCGATATTTAGAGGAAAGAAAAATACAGACGAGGATGCTTTTTGCAGGTAATATAATAAGACATCCCTGCTTTGATGAAATGAGAAAAGAAAGAAAAGGTTATAGGATCATAGGTGAATTAGAAAATACTGACAAGGTAATGAGAGACACCTTTTGGATAGGTGTATATCCGGGAATAACTGAGTCAATGAAAGATTTTATATTAAAAAGTATAAGGGAGTTTTGTGAAAAGATTCCTATATATCAAAAAGGAAATTCTGCTTGAGAAAATTAATAAAAGGGATTATATTAACAGAACAAACAGCTAAAAATAAAAAATCTTATGAAACTTTTAACAATAGCGATTCCAACATTTAATAGGGCAGATTATTTAGACCTTTGCCTTTTCCAGATATGCAAACAGATTCCTGGCTATGAAAAGGATGTGGAGATTATTGTATCAAACAATGCTTCAACGGATAATACAGATGAGGTAGTACAAAAATATATTCGGAAGGGATTTAATATTAAGTATGTTAAGAATACAACAAATATCGGCATGGATGGCAATATCATACAAGCATATAAACTTGCTAACTCAAAATATGTACTTATATTAGGTGACGATGATGCCCTGCTTGATGGCTCCCTAAGCAAAATATTAAACATACTTAATAGCGGAGAATATGGGGTTGTTTATATGCCTGCATATTCTTACACAGATACCTTCCCTTCAGATATTTCTAAATATAAACCCTTGACCTTTGATATATACGAGGATAAGAAAAAATTTATTAAAAAAGTTAGCTATTTCTTTACCTTTATTTCTGGAAATATTATTAATAAAACCTTGGTAGAAGATAACATAGATATTGATAGATTTAATGGAACATTCCTTGCTGTTCTTATTTGGACTTTTTCTGCCCTATTCAATTCAAAGGAAAATGTTTATGTAAACATTTATCTTACTGCTTCAAAGGCTGAAAATACAGGTGGATATAAAATCTGTAAGGTCTTTGGAGAAAATATGCAAAAGGTTTTTAATTTCTTTAAAGAAAAAGGCATAAGCCATGAATACTTTGATATAATAACACGAAAGCAGCTCTTTTCATTTTTCCCTTATGCAATTATGAATGTTAGGGGGAATAAGGGTTTTTTTATTGAAGAGTCTTTTTTCAAGGCATTGTATCCCCTATATAAAAGATACATCAACTTTTGGTTGTTTACAGTACCTGCAATAATAATGCCTCTACCTTTAGTTCGCATAGCTGCATTCATAATGCAAAGATTGGTTTATTTCTATAACAAATTTATTGTAAAGGCTTACTAACTCTGCATAACTACTAAACTGTTCTGCCTTCTTGAGCCTTGACTTCTTAAGTGAAAGGCAATCCATGATCTTACTTATAAATCAGGAAATATATCTTATCCTATGTAATATTTTAAAATTTATTTCTATTTGATGTGAAAATAATACTTATTTTTCAATCCCTAAACATTTAAAATATCAAAAAGTATAAAATAAAAGTTATGTCATTTAAAAATATCTTACCCCTAAATATTGCTAAAAACTTTTCATGGCTCGCATTGGGAGAAGGAACTGGAATGTTCCTTTTCTATGTCACCAATATCTATATTGCCAGAGTGCTTGACATTGAGATGTTTGGTAATATCTCCTTTGCATTTGCAATGCTTCCGTTACTAATGTTATTTACCGATATGGGGCTTTCACTATATGGGATAAGAGAGGTTGCTAAAGGGCCAGATAGTTTTTTGAATATTTCAAAAATGATACTTCCTCTCAGATTAACCCTTTCTGTAATTGTTTTTATTCTATCATCTCTTTTAGTTTTACTTTTTAGTCAAGATTTAAACATTTCTATCATATTGATAACTGCCTTTCTTTATGTAATTCCCTATTCAATAAGCCTTGATTGGGCTTTTAAAGGTTCCGAAAAGATGAAATATTCTGCTTTATGGCTATTCTTACAAAACTTTATATTCCTCATATTAGTGATACTATTTATTAAGTCTACTGAACAGGCGACCTCTATACCTCTTTTAAGGCTCATTGGTATATTTGTAGCCTCTATTGTACTTATAAGAATTGGTTTTAAATCATGGCATATTAATCTCAACTTTGAGATTTATCATTGGAAGGATCTCCTTAAATCATCATCAGCATTTATGGCGTCAGTATTAGGGGGCGCTATATTTTTAAATTTAGACTCTATCCTGCTCGGCATAATAGATTCTTCTTATGCAGTAGGCATATATAGTGCTGCCTTTAGGATATTTAACATCTTCTTCGGTATTATCTTTGCTTTTGTCTTAGCCCATGCACCTGAATTTTCAAGGCTTAAAAATAAGGCAGTCATATTATATACAGACTCATTCTCTAAAAGGGTTCATTTAATTACCTTTTTCCCTACACTTTTTTTATTAATTTTTTCTGACGAGATTATTTCAACACTATATGGCGTAGCCTATCAGGAGGCATCCCTTGTATTAAAAATGCTTGGGGTAGCATTATTTTTTCAATACCTTAGCAATATATATTTGACCCCTTTACTTTTTTCAGGGAAAGAAAGATCCTATCTCATATCTATTTATACTGCTGTTATAATTAATGCATTCATTAATAGTTTATTAATACCAATTTTAAGCTTTAAAGGTGCAGCTATAGCTGCGATATTTGGCAATGGGATACTTTACTTATCTGGTTTAATTATCTTTTCAATGGCTTTTTCTTTAAAAAGAAGGGCCTTCTTAAATGAGATATTCCGAACATTAATTCTTATATCTACAATAGGAGTAATATATCTATCTATAAAATAGGATTTAAATGGTTTTATTTTTTAATCAACCACTTACTAACAAAGGCAGGGTCCAGTTCCGTAGCCCTCTTCATATAATGGTAAGCACTATCAAAATCATTATAATCTGAATAGGCCCTTCCAAGTTCATAATTTGGTCTCGCCTTATTAGGAGACTTCATTACCGCATCACTCCATAAAGTGAAATCATCTTTCCAGATATGGTTTCTATTATATGAGACTATAGTAAATAAAATAAGGATTATAAAAAAAATCATAAACTTAAATATAAAGGACATATCTAATTAAACAGATTAAACCTTATAATTGCCCATATAGCAGCAAATCCATCTTTCCATCCAATTTTTTTACCTTCTGCATAAGATCGCCCACCATATGATATGCCTATCTCAAAGACTCTATATCTTGCCTTTGCGATTCTAGCTGTTATCTCAGGCTCTATTTCAAAACGATTAGAAACAAGTTTTGGTCCAATATCATCTATTACCTTTTTAGTAAACATCTTATAACACGTCTCCATGTCGGTCAAATATAGATTAGTAAATGCATTTGAAAAGGCTGTAAGAATTTTATTGCCAATATAATGCCAAAATCTCAAAACAGCATGGGGCCTGCCACTCATAAATCTTGAACCATATACAACATCTGCCTTTCCATCAAGGATAGGTTTAAGAAGGTCCTTATATTCCTCAGGATTATATTCAAGGTCACCATCTTGAATCACTATATAATCACCAGTTGCTGCGCTAAAACCTGTCCTGACAGCAGCACCTTTACCCTTGTTTTTCTCATGAAAAATTACCTTTATCTGATTTCCTAACCTCTTCAAATATTCCCTTGTACCGTCAATTGATCCGTCATCAACAATAATAATCTCTTTCTCGATACCCTCTTGTAAAGAGGCATTCATAACCTTGTTTAATATCTCCTCAATAGTTTTTATCTCGTTGTAAACTGGGATTATTACAGATAGTTTAGCCATGTAATACCTCTATTTAAGAGCATCAATAAATCTTATTAATAAAAATTTAAGATGTCTTAAAGACCTTACTTCCCTGACTAATCCAAAGATAATCCTTGGTCTAAGATAAAATTTTATATAGGCCTTTCTTTGTAATCTTTTTATATCTGATGGATTTATCCCTTTATCCACATAAGCAACATCATGAACAAAGAATCTATCCCAGTTTATATTTCCCAGCCTACCTTCTTTTTTTAGTTTGTTCCAAAGTTCACTTCCTGGTAGAGGCATAAAATTATTAAATTGAGCCCTATCAATAGGAAGCTCAAGGGCAAATCTTATAGTATCCTCTATCTCCTCTATTGTCTCACCAGGGATAGCAAATAAAAAGAAACCTGTCTTTTTTATATTAAGTCCTTCAAATAATCTTAATTTTTCCTTTACCATTTCAATTGTCAATCTTTTTTTCGTCATATCCATTACTCTCTGACTTCCAAACTCTATACCAAGTGCCATAGAATAACAACCTGCCCTATCCATTAATTCAAGCATATCCCTTTGCAATGTATCTATTCTAACTCCTGCTGGAAGGCTCCAACTCATATTAAGACCTTCTTTTAAAATCCTTTCGCAAAATTCTATGACAAGGGATCTGTTGGCTGTAAAGTTTTCATCCTCAATATGGAATTCTCTTATTCCTCTTTTATGTAAATACCTTAACTCCTCCATAACATTATCAATAGACCTTGCCCTCACTTTGTGGCCAGTAATGCTTTTACCTGCACAAAAGGTACATGAAAAGGGGCATCCTCTTGTTATAATTATTGGAGCTGTTGGAAATTGTTTTGTAAATGCGCCGTGTGGCGCCTCTGGATAAGTCTCAGGTTTTATTATATCCCATGCAGGCATTGGGATAGTATCAAGGTCATCAATAACTTTAGGGGGATTTACAATTATTTCTCCATCCCTTCTATAAATTAAACCGGGAACATCAGAAAAATCACTTTTTTTTTGTGTAATTTTGTCTAAAAAAATGGGAAATCCAATTTCTGCCTCGCCCTTAAAGGCATAATCAAGCTCAGGTAGAAAATCCAAAATACCAAATGGATCACCTGATGGATGGGCACCACCAGCTACAGTTATAGTATCAGGGTTATTTCTTTTTATTAAAGAAAGATATTTCTTTAGTGAGGGTAAATCATAAGAAAAAACCTGTAAACCGATTACATCATAGAGATTATTTTTTATAAAATGTCCGAAATCCTCGATAGACATCCTTTCCTTCATGCAATCTATTATATCTACATTATGCCCTTTAATCCTAGAAACTGAGGCAAGATAACCAAGACCAAGACTTGGCATTATAACATATGATCTATTAAGAGGCGTTACAAGAAGAATTTTCATATTATTTATAATTTAATCTAATTAGTTAAAAAAGGCAAATGGAATTTAAATCAAAGGGGCTAAAAATATGATTTTTATAAAATAAGGTTATCAATATATAGGCATGACCTTCCAAAGATTAGAATTCGGTCATGATTAATATAAAGTCATTTTTGTGTTTGCTATCCAATCCTTCTTATTACCGCCTCCGCACTTAGGTTTATTCATTAAATCGCTAATTCTATTATAAAGATTATCCAATACCTGTTTATTAAACTGAATTATCCCATTTCCAGTGCTTCTTATATTGGCTGTTGCGCTGTTGCTAATGATTGCACCCTGCAACTCTACTGCTCCAGTTATTGAAACATTTGTAGCGGTAGTATAGATAAGTCCATTTATTGTCAGATTGCCAGGCACACTTAGGCTTGTGCTTCCAGCAAGCAATAATATAGGATTAGCTACTGTGCCCACATTAAGAGCGCCATTGGAATTTATGCCCGTACTGGTTCGCGCATAAAACGTTCCTCCTGATACACTGCTACTACTTGTAAAATTCATGCTCAAATTATCTGAAAAAAGATTTGTATTGGTAAGTGTGCCATCAAATCTCTGATTTGTAGAAGAACAGCCAAATTCTGTTGATGCGCAGCCAAGGAATATTGTGCCTCCACTTACAAATTTTGAGTTTTCCATTGAAAGATTATTAATGCTTGTGCTGAAATTAATATTGCCATTTGCTCTAACAGTAGAGTTGCTTATATTTGCATTAACTGTTAAAGAATCTGCTGATATAATAGCATTTGTAATACTGCCCGATATTGTCACACTGCCATTAGATATTACAGATAAGTTGTTTGAGGATGCCCCGATCGTCACAGCAGATGTAGAAAGTATTGTTTTATTGCCAATGTCATGAGAAAGAGTAACTCCTGAAGAATCTAAATACACCTGTGCGCAACTATTAAGATTGATATTTTTCTCAGATGGTAACCCTCCAGCGCATTTAATATTTGAGGCACTTGTTGTTGTACATGAACCAGTTCCTGAAAAGTTGCAATTTGGCTCTACAGTAGGAACAACGGAAGGTATAGCTGGTATAGATGGAGGGATCTGATTATTACTGGCATCCTTTAATGCCACACTGTATTTAGCTTCAAGTAATCCAAGGAATTCATCCCATGCTGAGCCGCTGCCATTATTATCTATAACGTTAAAGTATCTTGGCACTAGGTCATAAGGGATTTCAAGCTCATAATGAGGCGGATTTCCGAATAATCCCTTCATTTTTCCTTCTGTATTGCACATTTCAGAGACGGTACTGGAGCTTGATAAAGTTAGATTTGTCCCAACTGGAGGCGCTATCAATGCAGGCATCATGCCACATTTATTGGAATAAGAGGCCTCATCATCATCACAGCCTGCAACTGCTGATGACCCTGAAAGGGTTATTGAACCTCCTCTGGTAACAATTCCTCCCCAGTCGCTTCCCATTTTTGGAACAATAGCGGTTTTTATTACCTGTGCAGTGCCTACTTTACCTTTAGCATAAATAATACAAAATGTTCCTGTCACATCGGGAATAGAAAAATAATCACAGGTTGCTCCGCTTGTCAGTGATGCGCAAGGAGTTATAGTCGTTGAAGGTGGACATATGGCATTATCTATAACATAGCTTGCTCCTGCGCCAATTGCATAATCTGCTGCATAGTTTGCCAACTGATATCTTCTTTCAGCAGTAACAGCAGAATAACCTAAGTTAGTCATCATATATGCAGCGCTGCCGAGCGCTATAAGAAGGGTCATTACTATTAGCGCAGATATTAGTGCAAACCCTTTATCCTTCATTTTATCACCTCCACTTTCCATATACCTTTGTCACTTTATACTCATCAAACTGACCAGCATATCTTTGTGACGGGCTTCTAAATGCAATTTCAACCCTAATGGCCATGCATTCGCCCTTTACTGAATTACATCCCACGGGCAAAGGAGCAACCTGAAAATTATTTACTGGAGCAATGGCAGTAGCATTTTCATCCCATGATCCGCACATACTTGTAGTATCTGTCAGCTTTACATATAACCACTTTCTACCACCATCTAATGAGTTAGGCCCACAATATAGCCTTATGCGATGAGGGAACCTCTGTATCGAATCTCCTGCCTTAATAATTTTAGCTGGTTTTCCTTCCTTTGCCTGCAAAGTAGAATTCAGAGTAGCATTAGACATTGTACCTGCTGACAAGGTTAAACATTCCTTATTCTGGTCACTTAATCCAGTCGCCTCTAATGGTATAGGTTTGCCATCTACGACGTCATTCATTGGAAAATTGTCTCTCCAGAGGATATAACAATTCTGCCCAACGGTATTATTTTGTAATCTACAACTAATAATGCTGGCTGGGTCTAAAATAGGGTCAGGTCCTCTTACAAATCCAAAGCCATGAAGATTGCCATAAAAGGTGATATCTGAACAGTCATTAGTGGTGCTAATAGTCATGTAGTTGCGGGTCGGAGGACAGCAGTCTGTAGGATAATCCACACATGATCTGCAGGCGCTAACCTCTTCCCGTGAAACAACTCCGATCCCCCATCTGTCAAGATACCTTGAAATCAATTCTATAGAAGGGGTCTTTGTCTGTATAGTATCTGAAATGGATTTAACATCTCTAAAAGTTTTTGATGTTACGATGTATGAGAGGGCAACAGCTCCCAGTATAATAATACCCATGCCCATAGCTAAAATTATCTCAACTAATGAATAACCTTTGTTGTTCATTTTAAACCTCTCATTTGAAATTGCATACATAAGTTGAAAGCCTAAATGTCTTTCCCTTTGCAGAAGAAGTTGCAGTTATTTTGCTACATTCGTCAATTGTAACATTACAGCTTTTATCAAGGGATACATTTACAACAAGATTATCCTCATATGTGTAAGATAAGGTTGAAGCTGTATTCTTATCAGCCTGGCACTGGGCTAAAGCACTTGAGGCAGCATCTATCAAAGAGTTTATTACTGTCCGATCAACTGTACCTTTAGCAAAAGAGGCCTGAAGACTGATAAGACCTGTTATAGCAATTGCTAAAATAGCGATTGCTATCAATGCCTCTATTAAGGAAAATCCTTTCTGAGATTTAATAATCATGAACACCCTCCCATGCCATTTTCAGTTCTAATAGCAGTTGTGCCAATAACAGCCTTTGAATATTTACCATCATATGAAATACATATATTGCCGCCAGTACCTGGAAAAATGGCAATTCCACGAGGATCAATCTTTACAACAGAACCACTATTAGAGCCACTAATAGAAATATAGCCTTCAGATATCGTAACTCTGTTTACAATACATGGTGCAGCATGGTTGTTGTCTTTACAAAATGTATTCGTGCTTTGGCATATGCTTGCGTCTCTATCAGGGCCTATATTAAATATCGTCAGCCGCTTTGGATTGTTCGTAACACAGATGCCGATATTAGTAGAATATTCCATTGAATAAATTTTTGAATGCTTAATAAGATACTCTATCTGTGAGGCATAATCATTAAAAATATAGTCCCTTCTAAATTTCATAAGATTAGGAATTGCAATAGCTGCCAATGTAGTAATAACTGCTAAAGCTAAAATCAACTCAACTAATGAAAAGCCTTTCTGTCTCATACTTCTACTATTGCAATTAAAATGCCATGTTGATGTGCTTATTTTTTCTAATATTTTCAATATGTTTCCAGAGATTAAAGATATAGATTTATGTAACTGGGTTCACAATGGTAGGTAATGGATTACACAGATATAACTAATTTATCCAGACTATAATCAGTTTTTAAAAATCTTGGTAAAATTTTACATATTTAATGAGATGCCATACTCCTTAATCTTATTAAGCAAGGTCTTATAACTTACTTTAAGAATCTCTGCTGTCTTTAGCTTATTACCATTTGTTTGCCTTAAAACCTCTTCAATCCTCGCCTTTTCAGCCATTATTGCCGCTGACTGACCGATGTCATGTAGGGACTGGTCTGATAGGCTTTTCTGAATATTTGAACAAATATTTAGATGTTCAGGATATATTGTATCTGACTCACAAAGTATAACAGCTCTTTCAATTACATTCCTCAGTTCCCTCACATTTCCTTTCCATTCATGGTTTAGAAGTACTGCCTCTGCCTGAGAAGATAGGGCCAATTCGGTTTTATTCACCTCCTTACAAAATTGTGAAATAAAATATCTTGCAAGTGGTAGTATGTCCTCTCTTCTTTCTCTAAGAGGTGGAATGCTTATAGGAAATACATTTAATCTATAAAAAAGGTCTTCCCTAAATCTTCCAGAATTGACCTCTTTCTGAAGATCTTTATTACTTGCAGCAATTATCCTTATATCAACCTTAATCGTCCTCGTGCCACCTACCCTCTCAAACTCCTTTTCCTGAATCACTCTTAAAAGCTTAGACTGCAAGGTTATATCCATGTCCCCAATTTCATCAAGGAAGATTGTTCCCCTATCAGCCAATTCAAATTTCCCAAGCTTAAGCTCAGTTGCTCCAGTAAATGCCCCCTTTTCATGGCCAAAGATCTCGCTCTCAACTAAATCCCTCGGTATGGCAGCACAATTAACAGTTACAAAGGGATATTTTGCCCGTGGCCCAAGATAATGAATAGCCCTTGCCAATAGCTCCTTCCCTGTACCGCTTTCTCCAAGCATTAAGACTGTGGTTTTTAAGGATGCTACCTTTTTGACCTTTTCTATCACATCAATCCATTTACTGCTAATGCCAATTACATCTGGCATCTTTAAAAATCTTTGAAATTCCTTCTTAAGCAGGAGATTTTCCTTTTCAATTGCCCTCTCTTCCACAGCCCTCTTTATTATCAATAAGAGATGTTCTGGATCAAAGGGCTTTGTAATGAAATCATATGCCCCCTCCTTCACAGCCTTAACAGCTACCTCTATGCTTCCATAGGCAGTCATAACAATAACAGGTATATATGGAAAGGTCCTTTTAACAGACTTAAGTATATCCATGCCATCTCCATCTGGAAGTTTTAGGTCTGTTATCACTGCGCTTAAGTCTGAAGAGATTTGGTTAAGCCCCTCTGTTAAATTTAAGGCCGCCCTCACATCAAAGCCCTCAGCCTTAAATGTCTTAGTGAGCATATCTACCATGCTCCTTTTATCTTCTATTATTAGAATCTTATACATTTTCTATTGGTAAAAATAATTTAAATGTACTACCTATGCCTTCCTTACTCTCAACTGTCACTTTGCCATTATGTCCTAAGGCAATCTTCTGCACAAGCGCTAATCCAATGCCTGTACCCTTCTGTTTTGTTGAATAAAAGGGCATAAATATCCTATTCAAATCCCCTTCAGGTATTCCCTTTCCATTATCCCTTATACTTATACATACCGAGTTTTCATGGATTTTACCCTCTGACCTTACCTTCTCAATATCTACCCAAACCTTATCTCCTGCATCACAGGCGTTCTGGATCAGATTTCTTATAGCCTGTCTTAATAATATCTCATCTCCTTTTACAATTAATGGCTCTTTATATGAAAAAAATATTCTTTCTCTCTCGTTAAAAGAATGGACAACATCATTTACAATCTTAGTAAGATCTATATTAGTCTTGTTTACTGGTTCTGATTTTGTGAATTTTAGGAGTTCTTCCATTACACAATTCATCTCTTCAATCTCCCTTAATATCCCCTGAACAATCTCCCTTCTTTCATCATTTTCTCTTAGTTCCTTTAAAAGAAGGCGGCAGTATCCTGCTATAACACTCATAGGATTTCTGAATTCATGGACAATCCCTGCAGAGATCTCCCCAAGCGCAGCAAGCCTTTCCTTTATAATCAGCTGCTCTTTTAATGATTTTATCTCATCTCCGAGGGCATTAAATGCGCCAATAAAGGCATCTAAGTTATGGCTTTCTGATATCTGTTCTTTTCTTTTTAAAGGTCCTATGAAAAAAAAGATGATAAAAAATAATAGTAAAAGTATTAGGGTAAGTAAAAAAATAAGGATAAAGGGATCAGGCTTCATTGCCTCCCAATATTTTTTTGCGGATTGTCGATGAGTTCTATAAGTTTTTCTGCTGGCATTGTCCCACTATATACCCTTCCGTCAGGCATGATTATAGTTGGTGTTCCAGTAATGTTTAGTTTTGCAGCAAGTTTTATATTATTATCAATTTCTACTGTATTGCAATCAATTTTTGGAATTGGCTTTTTGTCAAAATTATCCTCAAGCATCTTTACAGATTTATTACAAACTATACTCTTTGATTTCCACATTGAGTCTTGGTGTCCTGGCAAGGGGAAAAGCTTTAGATAAAATGCAATATCCTTTCTCTTCTCCAAGACCTTTTTTATCTCATTATGTAGCTTTCCGCAGAAAGGACAGTCTGGGTCAGTAAATATTATGACCCTTTTTATATTATTGCCATTGGTATTACCCATAATTAAGGCATCCTTTAGAGGTATCTGAGATACCTTTATCTTTCTTACTACCTTGATCTTTTCGGCCTTTTCAGCAGTCTTATTAGTCCCTGAATCTATATCAATTATATTTCCTGTTATAAGAAATTTCTTAGAAAAATCAACATAAAAAAGCCCTCTATTACCATTTTCATCCACTGTTATTTCCCAGAGACTTTTTACAGGACTAAGCTGTATATCCAATATTTTTATGTCTTTGGCATTTAATTTCTTTAATATATTATTTACCTCATCTTTTGTCAGGGAGTGGCATCTCATACAATCCTTCTCGGATCCATTGAAACTAAAGGCATTGAGATCATTAATAAAGGCTAATAAAAAAACAGATAGGATAACAAAAATATATAAGATAAATTTCTTCATGCTTTTATGATAAATAAATGCCCCCTTTATTTTCAAGCAATATTTTGTTATATTATACTGCGATGGAGGATTTTCAAAAAAAAGCAATCCTTGAGGCTATACTTTTTGTTGCAGGAGAACCTGTAGACATCAATAGTTTTAAGAAGGCCATAGAGCTCCATGAAACAGAAATTAAGAGACTCCTCAATGAATTAATAGTAGAATACAGAGATAGAAATTCAGGTCTTATAATTGCTGAAATTGCTGATGGTTATCAGCTTATCACAAATCCAGACTATGGAACATGGATAAAGAGATTCAAGAATATAAATCAGACTAATAAACTCTCTCAGTCAGCATTAGAGACATTAGCAATAATAGCATATAAACAACCTATAACAAAGCTTGAAATTGATCAAATAAGAGGTGTAAACTCTGATGGTGCTATAAAAGGTCTGCTTGACAAGAGACTAATAAAGATCGTTGGAAAAAAAGAATCTCCTGGTAGACCTTTTCTATATAGTACAACAAAGGAGTTTCTCCAATACTTTGGACTTAAAAACTTAAGTGACCTGCCGCCGATCAATGAGTTTCTCAATGATGAAGCGGCTTGATTATCTTATGGTAACAGGGAGGTCCTTATGCAGAATATTATTTCCATTGCATTTATATTCTTTATGTTAACATCAATCGCTGAGGCAGATATTATACACAAGGTAAAAAAGGGAGATAATTTATATAAAATCTCCAAAAAATATAAAATCCCCATATCAGAATTGAGGGAAATAAATAATCTATCATCCAATCATTTAAAACCTGGCATGAATCTAACCATTCCCTCAAATCCCTCAAACATACAAAAAAATAGAGATTTGATAACCCGGGAACATATAGCAGAAAGTAATATGATATATCATACAGTTAAAAAGGGTGATACCCTTAATAACATTGCTCGTGCCTACTCCATTTCTGTTAACGATTTAAGAAAACTTAATAACCTAAGCAAATCCTCAAAAATAAAGATCGGCCAGAGGCTTCTAATAAAGAAGACAGATTATACATACATAGTAAAAAAAGGAGATACAATCTGGAATTTAGCAAATAGATTTAACCTTACAATTGATGAATTCAAAGAGTTAAATCAACTTGATGATAATACCCTGAAAATAGGACAGAAGGTAATTATCGCTAAAAAAAGGGTATCTACTGAAAGCACTAACCATAATTTTGCCCAATTATCTGAGGAAGATCTTAAGATTAATACAAAGGATGAATCACCTCAATCAATCTCAATTGCAGAGGACCTCACAAAACTCTCCATAAAAGAGAGGATTATAACCTTTGCAAAAAAAATGTTACATTTCCCATATAAGTTTGGTGGAAACTCTGCCTTTGGTATTGATTGTTCTGCATATGTACAGAAGGTATATAGCATGATTGGAATAAACCTGCCAAGAAGTGCAAGAGAACAGTTTATGATTGGAAAGGAGATAAATAAAGAGGATCTCTCAGTAGGTGACCTTGTATTTTTCAGAACCTATGCATCATTCCCATCACATGTGGGCATATACCTTGGAAATAATCTCTTTATTCATGCATCATCAAAATCAAAAAGGGTGACTATAGATAGTCTTGAGGCTCCCTATTATTTAAAGAGATTTGTTGGTGCAAAAAGGCTTATTTCAGATGATGATTTAGATATAAAAGGCGTTATATTTGAAAATTAGTAATTGATATGTGGGGTTTATATTATCCAAATACTACCTTGCCCATATCAGAGGTATCATAACCACCAAGTGACATTACGAATTCCCTGAATTCATTATCATTCCTGATAATGTCTAAAACTATATTTATCCTTTTATCATCAATAAATCTTTTCGGGATAATTAGATCATATCTCTCTTTAGCAACAGGGATAAAATCAAGTCCCAGTGATACTGCTGCTGAATATATAGCAAGCCCTGTATCAGCTAGACCTGTCTTTACTGCAGAGGCAATTGTCATATGTGTAAACTCCTCTTTATTGTAACCTTTAATCATAGAAGGATTTATCCCTCTTTCCCTAATACATTTATCAAAAAGCAATCTTGTGCCAGATCCTGACTGTCTATTAATAAATACAACATCATCTCTTGTAAGATCCTCAAATCCCATAATTTTCTTTGGATTTCCCTTTTTTACCAGAAGTCCCTGCTCTCTATGGACAAGATTAATAAGTATGACCTGTTCTTCTTTAAGTAGTCTCTTTATAAAAGGAACATTATACTCACCTGTTTGCTCATCAAGTAAATGGATCCCTGCTATATGTGCCTCTCCTCTTTTAATTGCCATAATCCCTCCCAAGGAACCTACATGTGCAGAAGAGAAAGAGAATTGGGGATATCTTTTTTTAATAAAGTTAGCAAGTACATCAAGGGTACTATCATGGCTCCCAATACATACGATAGTATTCTTAATATCATCAACATCTCTTATAAGTTCCACATCTACCTCAGTACCTGCACTAAGTGCTTCTACATTATTTGGAATCTTTATAATACCATCTGCCCTCACTATAGACATTAACAGACCAGCCCCCCTACCAATTGGCGTAGCAATTGGTGTATCGCCAATAAATCCAACTTTGACCCTGATAAATTCATCAATACCTATAGAAGATGATGCCTGTCTTGAAAGCCTCGCCTTTATTGTCTTTCCTGATTGTACTGTATTGCCAATCATTTTTTCTATCATAGGCTTAACAAACAATTGCATTGTAATATAAGTAGAGACAGGATAGCCTGGCAATCCAAATATTGGTTTGTTATTTACAAATCCAATAATAATTGGTTTCCCGGGTTTTATAGCAATGCCATGAACAATTACCTCACCGAGCGAACTTATTGCATCAAAAGTAAAATCCTCTGACCCCCTTCCTGATCCTGCAATAATAATCACAGAATCAGCTATTTTAGAGGCACCTTTAATTGCATCTCTTATCAAATCAATATCGTCTCTTACAATCTCCCATTTTATGGGATTAACACCATATTCTCTCAACAATCCAGCAACTACATGGGAATTGTATTCTATAATCTCAGGAGGTCTCGGATGTCTATCTCTAATATCTTCAATAGAAATAAGCTCTGTGCCGGTTGGAATTACAGCAATATTAGGTATCTTCCTAACAGGTATCTCAAAATTTCCACTTGCAAGCATAGCACCTATGTCTATGGGTCTTATCCTATAGTTTTCTGGAATTATCAATTCAGTTGAGACAATATCCTCCCCTATAGCCCTTACATGATGATAGGGAGTAACGGGTTGATAAATCTCTATATATTCATCTACATTCTGTCCTCTGATTATATTTACATCCTCAATCATTATTACTGCATCAAATCCATCAGGCATAGGGTCACCTGTATCCACATAAACAGCCTGCTCCCCTATTTTTAATAAAAGTGGAGATCTATCAGAGGCAGTAAAGGTCTCAAAGGACCTTACTGCATAACCATCCATCGCTGCTGAGTGGTAAAAGGGGGAAGAGTATTTTGCGAATATGGGACTAGCAGTTATCCTTCCCAATGAATCTGTTGTTTTAATAATCTCAGGGGATTTATGAGAAATATCAATGGATTCAAGATATTTAAAAAAGATATCTAACCCCTTCTCAAGGGAAATAGCATTGAGAAATATCTGTTTCATATTTTATATTATATTAATTAATAAGTTTTAAATAGTTCAACAAAAACCGTTTTTCTGTCTAATAACTATAATATCAATTTAGGAGAGTTTTATGACAATTGCAATGGTTATGAAAAAACTTGACCCCTCAAAGGAAATAATACCCTCCCCTCCTTGCAAGGCAGCATGCCCTGTTCATACAGATGTTCAAGCATATGTAAGGCTTATTGCCCAAGGCAGATATACAGAGGCATTTGAGGTAATAAGATCTGTTAATCCCTTTGCATCAGCCTGTTCAATGATATGCCACCATCCCTGTGAGCAATCCTGCAGGAGATGTAAAATAGATGAACCTATTGCTATTAGGCATTTAAAACGATTTGCAATAGAAAGGTCTTTAAATTACCGCAGAAGCAAACGAAGGCTTATCACTAAAACAAAGGACAAAAGTATTGGAATAATAGGCTCAGGTCCGTCAGGCCTAACCGCAGCTAATGACTTAGCTGAACTTGGCTACAATGTGACTATCTACGAACGTCATCCTATACTTGGTGGTATGCTTGCATCAGCAATTCCAGCCTACAGGCTTTCAAGAGAGGCATTAAAAGAGGATATTGATGATATAATTTCAAAAGGTATAGAGGTCATAACAAACTGCGAGATAGGAAAAGATAAATTTATAAATGATCTAATAAAAAAACATGAGGCTCTTCTTATAGCAGTAGGACTTTCAGAAAGTAGGTCGCTAAATATCCCTGGAATAGAAGGAGAAGGTGTACTTTTAGCCATCCCATTTCTTGAAGATATTGCATTTGGCAGAAACCCGTCAATTGGTAATAATGTCCTTGTTATTGGTGGAGGAAATGTTGCAGTTGATGTAGCAAGATCTGCTAAAAGGCTTGGGGCAAAAAATGTATCTATGGTATGCCTTGAAAGTGCTGAAGAGATGCCTGCATGGAAATGGGAGATTGATGAGGCTATTGAAGAAGGTATAAATATATTTAATAGATTAGGACCTAAATCAGTAGTAAGAGAAAATGGCAGGGTGAAAGGTCTTGAGGTTGTAAAGGTACTTTCTGTCTTTGATAAATATGGAAAGTTTAATCCTTCCTTTGACCATAACCAAATATCTTTTATTGAAGCAGACACAATCATTATTACAATCGGACAGACAGCAAATCTCTCTTTTTTAAAAAATAGTCCTCTAAAGACTGATGAAAGAGGAAGGATTCTTTGGAATCCAGAGACACATATGAGCAGTGTAGAAGGTATATTTGTTGCTGGTGAGATTGTAACTGGACCTGGCTCTGCTATCTCTGCTGTTGCAAACGGGCATCGTGCTGCACTGGCTATACATCTATATTTGCAAGGGGAAAAGATTGAAGGCAATCTCCCACATCAGGATTCTGAAAAAATAACTGACATGCCTATAGAGGTTGTTGAAAAAATTGAAAAAGAGCAACGCATACCCATCAAACACCTTCGGCCAGAGGTCAGATGTAATACATTTCAAACCTTTGAGATAGGCTATAATGAAGAGGAAGCACTATTAGAGGCTGGAAGATGTAGGGGCTGTGGAAGTGGAGCCATAGTAGATAAGGACAAATGTATGGCTTGCCTGACCTGCCAACGTATTTGCCCATACGGAGCGCCTGTGGTATCCTCAGTATCAGAGATAAGACCTGAATATTGCCAAGCCTGTGGACTTTGTGCACCTGAGTGCCCAGCAGAGGCTATAAGCATGATTGCATATGATGTAAAGGAATTCAGAGACTCCTTGCTATCTGCCAAGGATTCAATTGATCCTATGCGTATTGAGCCTTTCATAGTAGCTTTTATATGCACACATCATATAGGTGTATATGGTTTTAATGTTCCTGAAAATATCCATCCCCTTCCAGTACATTGTATCAGTAGAATTGATATCCTTGATATTTTTAAGGCATTTGAAATCGGTGCTGACGGTGTAGCTATAGTACACTGTTCCGATGACACATGTAAGTATAAAGGGATTGAGAGGAGAGTTAACAAGAGAGTTAAAAGGGCACAAGAGTTATTTGATATGCTTGGAATAGGTAAGGAGAGATTAGAAATGCTTTCTGCAAAAAATGGAGATGGTAATTCCCGTATTGCACTATGTTCAGATTTTTCTGAAAAAATTAAGAAAATAGGATTAAGAAAATACTAATTATAAGGAGTAAATATCTATGATTATAGGTTCACCAAAACCAATTGAAGAGATATGGAAAATGGTAAAGGACCTTAAAAAAATCCTTGTATTTGGGTGTAATACCTGCGTAGCGGTCTGCCATGCAGGAGGAGAAAAAGAGGCCGAAACATTAGCATCCCTCATTCGTATAAAGGCATCAATGGAGGGAAAGTCCATTACCGTAGATCATATGGGAGCTATGAGACATTGCGAATCTGAATACCTTGAGCCTGTTTTATCTGAATTAAAAAAATACGAGGTGGTAATTTCCACTGCCTGCGGTGTTGGGATAAATTTTTTATCAGAAATAATTGGAAAAACCCCTGTTTTCCCAGGTATTAATACAACTTTTTATGGAGCAGTTGAGGCACCTGGTATATTTAAAGAGGTATGTGCGGGTTGTGGCAATTGCATCCTTCATCTGACAGGTGGAATATGTCCAATAGCACGATGTGCAAAGTCCCTTATGAATGGTCCATGTGGTGGTACAAATAAAGGAAAGTGCGAGATAAGTCAAGATGTACCATGTGCATGGTATTTAATAATAGAAAGGATGAAGGAATTAGGAACCCTTGAAAAACTTCTTGAGATCCAACCTCCAAGGGACTGGTCATCAGGCTCATATGGTGGACCTCGTAAAACTGTTGTTACACATATAACTGAAACTAAATCTTAAAAAAAGTAAATGTTTTGGAGGAATAATTAATGAAAAGTGGTAGTAATTTAGAAAAGGTTCTAAACAGTGGCCATATTGCAGTCACCGCCGAATTAGGTCCACCAATGAGCGCAGACCCCCATGAAGTAATAAAAAAGGCTCAAATACTAAAAGGTTATTGTGATGCAGCAAATATAACAGATTGTCAGACTGCGGTTGTTAGAATATCAAGTATTGCAGGGGCTATTCTTGCCCTTAGAGAGGGTCTTGAACCAGTTATGCAGATGACCTGCAGGGACCGTAATAGAATAGCTATGCAGGCAGACCTGCTTGGGGCAGCAGCTCTCGGCATAAAGAACTGTCTCTGCATTGCTGGAGACCACCAAAAATTTGGGGCTGCTGGAAAGCTTAAGGGACATCCTGGCGCAAAAAATGTTTATGATGTTGATACAGTCCAATTAGTTGGCATTCTCAAAAAGATGCGTGACCAGGGCCTTCAAGAGGGAGGAGATAAACTTGATGTACCACCAAAATTTTTTATTGGTGCCTCCTGGACCCCAATGGGTGATCCTATAGATTTTAGACCCTATAACCTGAAGAAAAAAGTAGATGCAGGGGCTGACTTTATACAGACACAGGGTATTTTTGATATAGATCTCTTTAAAACCCAGATGGAAAGGGCAAGAAATCTCGGATTGCATGAGAGGACAGCTATACTTGCTGGGATTATTGTGCCAAAAAGTGCTGTAATGCTGAAATATATGGATTCATCTGTACCTGGTATTTCAGTTCCCAAATCAATGATTGAAAGGCTTCAAAAGGTAAAGGAATCGGCTGGAGATGATAAGGCTCTGGCAAAAAAACTCCAAGAGGAAGAGGGGATAAGAATCGCTGTTGAATTAATCCAGAGGGTCTTAGAAATACCTGGTATTAGAGGGGTGCATATACAAGCTATTGAATGGGAATCTGCTGTTCCTGTTATTGTAAAGGCTGCAGGACTCTATCCTAGGCCTGTTATTTCTTAGATAATGCATAAGACTAATATTTATAGCCTTAGAAAGTGTTTGTTTATAAGCAAAAAATATTATAATTATATCATCCATCAAGTTAATGAAAAATGAATAAATCACGATAAATATAATATGGCTACAACTTTTAAATGGACAGGAAAGACATTACGGGGTGGGATTCAGACAGGTGAGATATCTGCTGATAATAAGGATGCTGTAATTGCCGCCCTCAAAAAACAGGGCATTATACCTACAAATATAGTTGAAAAAAAGGTACAAAAAAAACCGCTTGGCGCTAAGAAAAAGAAGATTACTGATAAAGATTTAATTGTTTTTACAAGACAGTTTTCCACAATGTTCACAGCAGGCATACCAATTGTGCAAGGTCTTGATATCCTTTCAAAACAGATAGAGAATAAATCAATGGGGTTTGTCATAGAGCAGGTAAAGAGGGATGTTGAGACAGGCTCTACCCTTGCTGATGCACTAAAAAAACATCCTAAGGTCTTTGATGATCTTTATGTAAATCTTGTAGCAGCTGGAGAGGTAGGCGGAGTACTTGATACTGTTTTAATGAGGCTTGCCAATTATATTGAAAAGACAATAAAGCTAAAGAAAAAGGTTAAGAGTGCCATGATATATCCCACAATCGTTCTCTCTGTAGCTGTTTTAGTAGTAGGTGTAATAATGGTATGGGTTATACCTATATTTGCAAAGATATTCACTGAAATGGGTGTAGCACTTCCAGGACCCACAAGAATCGTTATAGGAATGAGCAACTTCCTAGTTGGCACAGGTGGTGCAGCAATTCTTATCGGATTTGCCTCATTTGTTTTTGGCGTAAAAAAATATAGAGGCACACCAAAAGGTAAAAAGCATACTGATAGAATATTGCTTAATATGCCTATTATGGGCGACCTTCTCAGGAAGGTTGCTGTTGCAAGGTTTACGAGGACATTGGCCACCCTAATTAGCAGTGGAGTCCCCATACTTGATGGACTTGATATATGTGCCAAGTCATCAGGTAATAGGATTGTGGAAGAGGTTGTCATGGGCGTAAAAAAAGAGGTCGCGTCAGGAAAAACGCTTGCAGAACAACTCTCAAAATCAGACATCTTTCCTCCTATGGTCGTTCAGATGATAAATGTTGGTGAATCCACAGGCGCTCTTGACCAGATGCTTGGAAAGATAGCTGATTTTTATGATGATGAGGTTGACAATGCAGTTGCAAACCTTACCACAATGCTTGAACCTATGATGATGGTCTTTTTAGGAACTACAATAGGTTTTATAGTAATTGCCCTTTACCTACCTATATTCAAAATGGGTGAGGTCGTGTCAAGATAGATATGTTTCAGCAAATTCCTTAAGATTAAACCCCAAGACATCTACTAACGATCACTATACTTGGATAATCTATATCTAAATTCCCTGAAGGAGATCCCCAAAAGCTCTGCTGCCTTTGTTTTCACTCCATTTGCCTTTTTAAGGGCATTAAATAATAGTTCTTTTTCTATATTAGAAAGATATTCATTAATATTTATCTTTTCATCAATATTAGTCCTAATTTGTTCATCTTTTTGGTAGGATTCATAACTACTGCCCAGATAACCGTTTTCTGATAAAATAACCTCTCTTTCAATAATATTTTTCAATTCCCTTACATTCCCTTTAAGCTCTTGTTTAAGAATATAATCAACAAAGAAAGGTGAAATAGCTTTTATCTCTTTCTGAAACTTTTTTGCAAAAAACCTGACAAAATGGTCTATTAGAATTGGTATATCCTCTTTCCTTTCCCTTAGGGAAGGTAATTTTATCTCAAATGTTGAAAGCCTGTAATACAAGTCTTCCCTGAAAACCCCCTTTGATAATAATTCATTCAATGATTTGTTTGTAGCTGATATTATTCTAACATCAACCTCTATTTCATTTGTACCACCAATAGGCCTTATCCTTTTATCCTCAAGAAATCTTAAGAGTTTTGCCTGAAGGGTCAAGGGCATCTCCCCTATCTCATCCAGAAATAATGTTCCCCTATTAGCCTCATCTATCAATCCCCTCTTTGAAACATATGCACCTGTAAAGGCACCCTTTGTATAGCCAAAAAGTTCACTCTCAAGTAGTTCAGCAGGGAGGCTTGCGCAATTAATAGCAATGAAGGGCTTTTCTGACCTTGTGCTTTTTTCATGTATTGCCTTTGCTACAAGTTCTTTTCCTGTCCCGCTCTCTCCTGTTATAAGTACATTTGTATCAAAGGGAGCTATTTTTTCTATCATATTGAAAACCTTTCTCATAGCCTCAGACTTGCCTACAATGTGTTGATATGCATCAGCATATTGCTGAAGCTCCCTGACCTTTTTCTGCAGGGATATCTTTTCTTTAATACGATTTATGGTGATCCTAATCTCATCAAGATTAAAAGGTTTTATTAAGTAATCATATGCTCCAAGCTTCATAGCGGTTATAGCTGTATCAGTAGAGGCAAAAGCAGTTATGATCAAAACTTCAGTGTTAGGATATTCCCCTTTTATTGACTTTAATATATCAATGCCTGACCCGTCAGGCAATCTAAGATCTACAAGGGCTATATCAAAGTATTGTTTATTAATCAAATCCTTTGCCTCATTAATATCTTTTGCCTCATAAACCTCAAAATCAGCATCATAAAGCAAAATCCTTAAGGTCTTTCTTATATTCAATTCATCATCAACAATTAGGGCACGCATAAACACATCTCCTTTTAAACCCTATTTTCTTCCTTAGGAAAAACAATAGTAAATTTTGCACCTCCAAGTGAGGATTTTCCAACATATATATTGCCGCCAAAGTTCAATATTATCCTATAAGAGATGGCAAGCCCAAGCCCTGTGCCATCAGATTTAGTAGTAACAAAGGGCTCAAAAATTCTTTCCTCTATATCCTTGTTTATCCCCGGGCCATCATCTTCAATATCTATAATAATTAACTCTCTATCTTTATTTGATAATCCTATACCTCTAAATTTCATATTTAATGCTACAGAAGATTCAACCTTAAGGCTTATATTTACCAATGAATTAGATGCCTCAACTGCATTTTTGATTATATTACTGATTGCTACCTCCATAAATGTCCTATTTGCATAAATTTCAATATTCCCATCAGAATTAAACTCTATTTTTTTATTGCTCCTATGAATACCAATTAATAGTTCAATCAACTCTTTTAGATTCACATATTCCTTTGGTGCATCAGAGGGACGAGAAAATAATAAAAAGTCATTAACAAGATTTTTAAGTCTAACTGTTTCAGTATCAAGCATTTCTATAAATTCCCTATCATACCTTCCTTCCTTCAAAAACTGCACTGCAGCAGATATAGAAGTAAGTGGATTCTTTAACTCATGGGCAAGGTCGGCACTTACCTTATATAGTCTTTCAAATCCCTGCATTTTTATCCTTTCCTCCTCCAGTTGCTTGATGTATTTATCCAGATTCTCTATCCTATTTTTAAGGTTATCTCCAGCAAATGCAATAAGGGAAAAGGAAAATAAATGTAGAGATATATTTAAAACACTATCCCTCTCAAATATGTCGCCACTAATATAATAAATTATCCCATAAAGGAGAATAGATACTACTGGAAATAAAAAAATTTTTTTTGTCTTAATAAGAACTGATGAAAAAAAGATGGGAAAGAGATAAAGGAGTGTCAGGTATGTATAAAAACCAAAGCTTTTATAAATCATTGCAGATATAAATACTATATCTAATAAGAAATCAAAATAGTTTATACCCCTTTTAATAATAAGCCTGAAAAAAGCTATGATTGCATACACAATAAGTATAAATACCAAATCTGGCATAGCATATGGTGGACCTACGATCTGGAATGAAAACAAAAGGGCAATTGTGAATACAAAGGTCCCAAACCTATAATAGGTAAGGAGAGGAGATAAATACATATAGGTTTAGTTTAGGAGAGTTGACAATTTTTGTCAATATCATAATCCTAATCAGGCAAAGCAGGTATGGCATCAAATCCTTTAGAAAATGTTTGTTTATATCAAACAAATAATTATATAAATGTGTCGTCTGAAGGCTTTTAGTGGCACCTGCTTTTATTATGCAGATGTTCCTTTATGGATTACGGTCAATATTCTAATATTCTATTCTTTGATAGGGATCACAAGACGGAAACCTATGTCATTATAACCGATATTAGGCTCATATCTTCCTCTAAATGAAACTCGTGAACCCCAAGGTCCATTATTCCAGCTACCTCCCCTAAGGGTTCTTAGTGTTCCAACCAAAGGACCTTTTGGATTATTTAATGGACTTTCTTTATAGAATTTCTCACCATACCAATCAAGTGTCCATTCAAAGACATTCCCTGTCATATCATAAAGTCCCAATTCATTCGGTTTATAATTACCTACAGGAGCTGTAAATACATATCCATCATCATAACCCTCAAATACCGTCCAGTCTGCAAACTGCCTTTTTGCTGACTCATCAGCAACATTTCCAGAGAGACTCGCATCTCCCCAACTATATTTGTATTTTTTACCACCTGACCTTGCAGCATACTCATTTTCTGCTTCTGTAGGTAAGCGGTAATTTATAAGGGTATTCTTGCGAAGCCACTCTATAAACGCTAATACATCATTCCATGAAATGCAGACAACAGGATGAAGTTCATCCTGTAAAAAGCCAGGATTTTTCCAGTTCGCATTTGGGTCATTTACCCACCGTTTGTTTATAAATACATTACAACCATTACCCTTTTCTGCCTCTGTTAGGTAATTAGTTTCATTTATAAATTTCTTAAACTCCTTTATGGTAACTTCATATTTACCCATATAAAAATCATCAACACACACCTCGTGAACTGGCCTTTCATTACTATCTCCGTCACCAAAAAAATCACCCATCTCAAAACAACCACCTCTTACCCTTACAAACTGCATCCCTGTAAATGGATCTTTAAAAGTCTTCCCTGCAGCCGTTATTTGATAATCAAAAAAAGGTGGAATACCGAGGGGAAAGTCTTTAATGGCATTCCAAATTATCTTTTTTTCTTTTCCAATCTTTAATTTGCCAAAATCCCCCTTGATATGAAGCTTGTCAGGTGAGTAAATTTTATTTCCTATTTTAAGAGTGAAGAAAACTATTGCATCCTCTTCATTATCCTCTGCATATAGGTCATAACTGAAAATTATATAACTGCCTTGCTTTATATAACCTGTATTTCTTACTTCAACTGCAAATGTTTTAGTGATAAATAATAGAGAAAATATTATTAATAATATAATTATCTTTCTATTCATAACTTTAGATATTTATAATTACCAATTATTTAACTAAATATCAAGCAATAACAAGGTGTAATTTTACGCCAATATGTGTGAAATAACACCTAATCAAATAAAAATAAGTTAAATTTTAGAAGCTGTAAAAAGCCGCTTCTCATTAAATATGTTTAAAGACTGCTAACAAATTTATTTATTTTTACTTGAAAATCAAGCAGTTATGCTTAGATCCATAAATACATCTGATTAATATGAAATACCAATAAATAATTATTTTATGATTATTCCTTATATATCTCTATTTAGAAATTATGCTGGTATTTTTATTGCTATATTAATGTACCGATTTTTGCGCGGAAATCTTATTAAAACCCTTATTTTATTAAAACATAATTGATAAAAATGAATATACTGGTTGTTGATGATGAAGAACTAATATGTTGGTCACTTAAGAAGGCAATTGAAGGGCATGGAAAACATTCTGTTACCTGTGTCCATAATGGCAATGATGCCATTAATAATATTTTGCAAAATAAATATGACCTTATCATTACAGATATAAGACTACCAGATATTAGTGGACTAGAAATAATAAAAAAGTTAAAGGATTTGAATATAAATATACCAGTAATAATGATGTCTGCGCATCTGTCACATGATGTAATATTTGATGTATCTGACTACGGGATAGTTGGTTTTGTAAACAAGCCATTTCAGATAGAAGATATCCTGAATAACATGAACAATATATCTAATCCCCTTCATATATAGATCCATCAGTTAATTTTATAATTCTTTTAGCATAGGAAGCGATAACTGAATCATGCGTTATAACAACTACTGTCTTATCATTTTCATGCATCCTTACCAATATATTCATAATTTCTGCTGCTGTTTTACTATCAAGCTGACCTGTAGGCTCATCACAAAGAAGTAGATCAGGACTGTTAATTAAAGCCCTTGCAATAGCAACCCTTTGCTGTTGACCCCCTGATAGTTGAGTTGGTTTAAATCTTGCCTTTTCCTGAAGACCCACAATCCTTAAAAGTTCCATTCCATATTCTTCTTTAGACTTTTTCTTCTCCTCCATCTTAAATCCCTCTCTCCTATAAAGAGTAGGCAAAAGGATATTCTCAAGGATAGTTGCATATGGAAGGAGATAAAAGTTTTGGAATACAAACCCAATATGTTCATTTCTTATTATGGACAATTCATCATCTGTAAGATTAGACACATCCTTACCAGCAAAGATATAGTGACCAGAGGTAGGGACATCAAGACACCCCATTATATTCATGAGTGTAGTCTTGCCAGAACCAGATGTTCCCATAATCGCAACAAATTCACCCTTCTTTATACTAAGATTTATATCTTTTAAAACCTCTACCTCTTCTTCACCTATTTTATAACTTTTTCTTATATTCTCCATTATGCATAATGGAGAATTTTTATAGGTCTCCGATAAGTGAACAGAAAATTTCAAATCCTTTTCCATATATAACTAGCAATAATTATCCCTATTTGCCGTTTTGGAGCTTTACAGGCATAATAAGTTTTGTTGCAAGCTCATCTCCCTCATTAATACCGGATAGAATCTCAGTCTTTTCCTCACCACGTATGCCTATTTGTAGTTCTACCTTCTCTACTTTACCCGGTGCGATTACCTTATATGCTATCTGTTTTCCCTTCTCATATTTTATAGCGGCATTTGGAGCTAACAGGACATCCCTTTTTTCATCAAATATTATCTTTACATGAGTGGTCATTTCTGGCTTAAGAAAAATGGCATCTTCCTTTTTTACCCTTACAATAGCAAGATAATAGACTATGTTATCCTTTATAACAGGTTGAGGATATATCTTTTCTATAAGACCTGTAAAAACCTTTTCAGGAAATGTGTCTACACTATATTCTACCCTTTGTCCTAATTTAACCCTTCCTATGTCTGTTTCATCCACATATATCCACATCTCTAATCGTGAAGGATCAAGAACAGTAACGAGATTTGCAACCTGAAGCCCTGCGACTATTGTCTCACCCTCTTGCGCTGTAACATCTGAGACAATACCATCTATTGGTGCGTAAATCCTTGTATAAGATAGCCTTGTCTCTAATTGATTTAACTGTGCAATCCCTTCATCTATCTTTGCCTTGCTTATTGCAAGCTGTGTCTTATATTCATCCTTTAATCTTTTCAATTTAGCATCTGATGCCTCAAATTGACTCCTCGCCTTATCTACAGCGTCCTTTGTTGTATATTCATTTTTCAAAAGCTCCTTTTCCCTTTCATAATTAAGAAGGGCATAATCATAATTTGCCTTTGCCTCCCTTATCTGTTGAGGATAGGTTAACTCAATCTGAGAAAGGGTGTTTTCTGCTATTAATATTGACATTCTTTGCTGTTCTATTGCCTGCCTTATTTCTCTGTCATCAATAACAGCAATAAGTTGTCCTTTTTTTACAATATCACCTATCTTTACCCCCATTCGGGCTATGGTTCCCGTTGCCCTCGCTCCTATCTTAACTACAGCTCCCACCTGAGGTTTTATTATTCCTGTTTCCACAAGAACACCTCTGATACTGCCTTTTTCAACCCTTGCTGTCTCTATTATCTTTATTTCTGGTTTAACAAAAAATTTTCTATAAATAAAAAAACCAGCAATAATAAGAATAATAAGGACTGCTATAAAAAATATTTTTTTCACTAAATTCTCCCTAAACCAACAATTTGAATTTTAAATATCTGACAATTTAAATGCATTATTTAGGTGGATTAATAATATTTTAATTATTCAGATATTCTAATCTATGAATCCCAGCAACCCTTTCAAGCCTTGCCTTAGTTAGCATTACATTAAGCTTTGAAGCAACAAGCTGTTCCCTTGCAATTGATAAAAAACTTTCTGCCTGAACAAGTGACAAAATATCACCCTTTCCAACCCTGTATTCTCCTAATGCCTGAGAATAATTATGTTCCGCCTGTTTAAGCTGTTCTTCCGCAACCTTAACCTTGTTTATTGATGTTAAAAGGTCTTCATATGTTTTATTCATATCAAGCAAAATTGTTCTCTTTATTTCTTCAATTCCTTGATCAGAGACATCTCTTTCATATTCGGATGCCTTATATCTGAAAAACTTTCCGAGTTCAAAGATATTCCATGTTGCAATAATTTTAAGGGAGTTTTCATCATTATTAATATTACCTAATATCCTTTTATCCCGCGTTTCTGTCTTTGAATATGATGCTGTGATGGATAAATTTGGGAAAAAGGTACTTTTAGCAAGCAATCTATTATTTTCTGATATTTTTTTAAGATTTTCTGCCTGTTTTATCTCTGGTCTTTTGAAAATAATCTCAGCAATTTTATCCCTATCTGGCAATTCAAAAACTAAATCCAATGTTTCTTTAATATCATGATGACTATCAAGGGGCAAGCCAATTATAGAATTCAATTCATAAATTGCCTTTTTCAAATCACCTTCAGCCTCGGTCAGATTAAACCTTGCCTGTTCAAGTCTTACTGATGCATGAAGAACATCTGATAATCTTGCAACACCAAATTTATATCTGCCTTCAGCAATCTCAAAGTCTTTCTTGGCATCCTGAAGTTGAATCTTCCTCTGCTCTAATATTTCCTTTTTTGCTATTACATTAAAATATGCATTTTTAACACTAAACTCAAGGTCAAATAAATTTTTTCTCAACTCCTCATTGCTTATATCAAGGTCAAGCCATGCAATTTCTCTATTAGCCCTTCTCTTTCCTGCATCATACAATAAGTAAGAAATGCTTAAATTATAGGTATTTGTATTAAATTCATCATTAGATGTATATATTCGTGTATGTGCTGCCTGCGCATCTACGCTTGGAAGATATGGAGATAGAGATGCCTTGTATATCTCCTCTGATGATCTGACCTTTAACCTAGCTGCTTGATATGAAGGAAGATTCTGTTTTGCAAGAGATATAGCCTCATCAAGTGTTAATGAACTTGTTATCCTCGGTATTACAAACACTAAAAGGGACAATATAAGAATATAAAAGCCTTTTTTCAGAAACATAGAAATATTATATACTATCCTTAATGATTTCTTCTAAAATCCTTTTTATAGGCAGCCCTGTTCTTTTTGATATTGATTTTAGGTCATCATATTCTGGTGATATATTTATTAGTTGATTGTCTAATCTTGATAATTTAAACCTCACATCACCATATCTTGTCTTTATCTTTTTTATCTCCCTATCTAAAACCCTTCTCTCTGCTTTATAAAACCTTACCCCTATAGTTGTTGTTTCCTTAAAAAGTATATCTGTTAGCCTTTTCAAGCTATCCTCTCTTGCTAATATATTCAGTTTCACAGCTGGTCTGCCCTTTTTCATTATAATGTTTTCTAAAAATACATCTATTGCACCCTCATTAAATAACTTCTCCATAACATCTTCATATATCTGTGGATTCATATCATCAATATTTGTCTCTATAATCATCACAGAATCATCATGTCTTTCTTTTTTCAATTTCCTACCTATGATTAGTCTTAAAACATTGGGCATCTTTTCAAAGTCCTTATTTCCCGCACCATAACCAATATTTTCAATTATCATCTCTGGCAGGGTTGAAAACTTTGAATCTAACCCTGATATAATAGCTGCACCAGTTGGGGTAGTAAGCTCAAAAGGCTTATTTGAGTAATAAACAGGATAACCTTTTAATAGCTCTGTTGTTGCAGGGGCTGGAACTGGAAGGATTCCATGAGTTGTTTTTACACTACCACTGCCTAAGTTTATTGGTGATGTATATACCTCCTCTATCTCATGTATCTCAAAACCAATAAGAGAACCAAATATGTCAATGATACAATCTATCCCACCAAGTTCATGAAGATGCACATTTTCAAAGGTCTCTCCATGAACATTTGCCTCTGCCTCAAAAAGCCTTTTAAAGATATGAAGACCCTTTTCCCTTATCTTCTCTGAAAGAGTAGAATTTTTAATAATCTGTTCTATATCCTTCCATTTTTTAGGATCTGACGCTGCCTTGTTATTTATAACAACATCTACCTTTTTTGAAGAGATCCCTGCCCTTGTTACCTTTTTATGTTCAATTCTATAACCACTTATTGGTATTTTTTTAAGCTCTCTTTTAATAATTTCTATATCTGCCCCTGCATCAACTAAAGCGCCAAGAGACATATCCCCACTTATTCCAGAAAAACAATCAAAAAAAGCAATTTTCATAAAGATTATTATATACTATATCTTATTATTTGCTAAAAACCTGTAAACATTATTAATCAAGACAGGCCTATCATAAAGGCCTTTAAAATATCATCCATCAAGTTAGCACCAATGGTGATGACGGAAACAAGATAGCGTTATTTAATATGCTGATTCTAAAGGCTTTTTCCCATGCCTGCTTTCTTTTATTAATTTTTTATGGATTGTGGTAATGTGGTAAATAAAATTATAATAAAATCCCATTCATTGTTGAAGGGGAAAATGATTTTTGATATTACAATATAGGATAAAGGAGTTAAATATGAAAATCATTGCTGAACATAACTTAGCTAATAAAACTCTTAGGCTTGTAATGGGAGACATTACAGAAAGAGATGTTGATGCGATTGTTAATGCTGCAAACTCATATCTTCAGCATGGAGGTGGAGTTGCCGGGGCAATTGTCAAAAAAGGTGGATCGATTATACAGGAAGAAAGCAATAAAATTGGATTTGTTCCTGTTGGAAGCTCTGCAATAACCACTGCTGGGAAATTGCCTGCCAAATATGTTATTCACACAGTTGGTCCAAAGATGGGAGAAGGTGATGAAGACAATAAATTAAAGAATGCCATATTAAGCGCTTTAAAACTGGCTTCTGAAAAAGGTTTAAAAAGCATTTCTATTCCCGCTATAAGTTCTGGAATCTTTGGTTTTCCTAAAGACAGATGCGCCCATATACTTGTAAGTGAAGCTAAGAAATTTTTAGAATCAAATATTGATACATCAATTAATATAATTGAATTTTGCATATATGATGAGGATACATTAGGGTATTTTAAAAAAGAATTTGATAAATTATAATTTTTAAAAATAAATATGCCGGGATAGCACAGAGGTAGTGCAGCTGATTCGTAATCAGCAGGTCGTGGGTTCGAATCCCATTCCCGGCTCTTTAAAAAATTAAAATAAAAAGGATTTTGTAACATATTTTCTGTAAATTCAAAATAGGGTATAATTTTCTATGATTTAGCATAAAATTATATGTATCTTAAACACTTTGGCTTAAAAGAATCTCCTTTTTCTAT
>CAZIMB010000013.1:0-1711 GCA_964540275.1 uncultured Nitrospirota bacterium
ATTCTCTTATCCCAGAAAAATAGAAAAAACCTACGAGAAACTTTAATTCTTCACTACGTCTGATAAGCTCAATGAGCCGATCTTTCAGGTTCTTTGTGTCTGTGTTTGTAATAAAGGTACTCAATCTTACACCCTTAGTAGTGAAATATCCTTTTGGTTAAAAATTCCTCTTTTTATTATAATCTGATAATTTTAACATTAACTCTGCGACTTTTATCACAAAATTAATTTGTTTAGCAAATACAAAAAAGGTATATAACTCAATTTAAAAAGCAAAATCAAGATTTATCTCGGTATAAAAAAATAGTAGTGGTAACCAACAAAAGGGATAGATACAAAAGTGTAATCTCTAATTACAAGCCATAAAAAATGGGGGCATTTAGCCCCCATTTTTTATTAAAAAACTTACTATCTTCAGTTTATCTTACTACCAGATTTCCTCCGCCCAATGGTTGTTCGACTGTCTTTGTTCCATCCCAATTGCTTGAGAACCAGAGACCTCCGCTGCTGTTATGGAATGTTATGCCAATTGTATCATTCCTGCCAGGCTCTCCATTGTCATCCATAGTTACCCTCAGGGTGCCATTTCCGCCTAATGGTATAGGATTATATGGATCTGTTACATCTGTAATGTTCGCCTTTGATGTAAAGGTAGCAGTGCCATTTGTTGAATTAACCGTGAGGTTATTCATTGCATTGGCTTTAATCTGGTAAACCCTTGGTCCAGAATATCCAGGTGTGCATGATGTAGCACTCCTTAAGATAATATTCATATTACCCTGCAGATTTGTAAGGCTCTTATTGTACTTCACATTAAAACCAAAGTTTGTCTTGCTTCCTGTTGCAGCAGGGCATATTCCAGATGAATTGTTGATATTTATATATCCACCACCTGTAATGAAGTTATTCATGCTCTTTGAAACCGTAACAACTGTATTGTCATCTGAGCTATCTCTTGTATAATAGTGATTAACTATTATACCTATGGTGTAATTAACAGAGTCGCTGCTTCCAATATTAGCTGTCCAGTTGCATGAGACAGTGCCCACCTTTGTATCTGAAGGATTTACAAGACCAACAGGAAGATTAGTGCAACCAGAAATAGGTGTACTGGTGTCACGATTTACAAATGTAACCCTTGCATTGCGAATATCACCAGCATTAGGATCAGAGGAATCAACTGCTGTTATATCCCTTATTGTAGCTGCAAGAAGTATAGTAGCAGTGCTTGATGTTGCAGAACCTGTTGATACATATGTGTCACCAATGTATTCTGCACGGGCATCCTCTCTATTTATAGTCAATGTAGCAGTAGCATCATTAACAGCAAAGTTAGGATTTATCCCGCTGAATACTGCTCTTACAGTCCTATTGCCAGGTGTCATCTGACCTGTAGGCGCTGTTCCATATGGGGTTGGCTCAAGAAGTGGCACATTGGCTAATTGACATGTTAATGAGCCGTTATCAACTGCCAAAGTGCAACTCCCCATATTCTGAGTGCCTACATAAAAGGTCACACCAGTGGCTGGTGCATTCCCATTTATGCTTGCTGGGCTCAATGTAGCGGTAAATGTAACCTTATCGCTGTATTGCTGAGGATTAGGGGAAATAGTAACTGTGGAGGTGGTTGAAGCAGGAACTGCAGTGGTAGTTTGTGTTACCTCAGGGGCTGCATTGTAGTTGTCATTGCCAGACTGATTGTAATGGACTG
>CAZIMB010000013.1:1811-35586 GCA_964540275.1 uncultured Nitrospirota bacterium
ATGTTGAGTTATATGCTGCTGTAGCTGGTGCTGACTGTGTTACTGTGATTGTCTGGCCTATCTTTGTTGCTGTGGTATCGCTGGTTACCTCAGGGGCTGCATTGTAGTTGTCATTGCCAGACTGATTGTAATGGACTGTGCATGTCCCTGTTCCGCTTGTCATTGTTATTACTGCTGAACCTGTGCCACTGCCGCTGCAGACTCCGCTGGTTGTTATTGCTACATCAAGTCCTGAACTCGCTGTGGCTGCTACATTGAATGTTGAGTTATATGCTGCTGTAGCTGGTGCTGACTGTGTTACTGTGATTGTCTGATTAGCCTTGTTCACCGTCAAAGTCGCTGCGTTTGAGGTAGCTGAACCGCATGAATTTGTGAAAACTGCGCGGTATTGGTAGCCGCTCATAGCAACTGTGGGCGATGTAATCGTTAATGTAGTGCTGGTCGCTCCGCTTATATTGGTCCAAGTCGATCCACTGTTAGTGCTAACCTGCCACTGAACAGTCGGAGTTGGATTGCCACTTGCGGCAGCAGAAAATGAAACGCTTGCAGCTCCATATGTTACTGTCTGGCTTGTGGGATGAGTTGTGATAGAAGGTGCTGTGCAGGCTGCTTGGACATTTAAAGTCCCATTGCCATCTGCATAATCTGTTGCAGATGTTGCTGCCCTTACAGTAAAAGTAGTAGTCCCACCTGGGGTAGAAGTTGTGGTGGATATGGTTAATGTAGCTGTCTTTGAATTATCTGTAGGAGTAAATGACACAGGATTTGGGGAAAAAGAAGCTGATGCACCTGTTGGTAATGTTGTTATGATACTGAGATCTGCTGTAAATGATCCAGAAGAACCACTGCCAGTTCCTCTATTTATTGTTATCGTATAAGTCGCTGAACTCCCTGCTGTAACAGGATTTGGCGATTGAGCGCCAACAGTGACGCTTCCAACCTTAGGGGCCGCTATAACATATGGTCCCACATATGGTCCCCCTTCTGGTGCTCCTGCAGGTTGAATCTCATCCATACTTGTGTCAGCAAGTGCCCTTGCCATGTTAACACGACCATTTCCTGTCTGCTCCTGTGTGCCTGCAGGATCTGCAGTGCGGGCAAGGCGTCCGACTATTACTCCATTTGTTAAGGTTGGATCAACTGCCTTCATAAATGCTGCTACACCTGCAACTATTGCTGCTGATGAAGATGTTCCGCTTATAACTAAATAGTCATTTCCTAAATCTGTTGCTGCTATTTCAACGCCAGGTGCTGCAAGAAAGGTAGCTTCTCCATAATTGCTGAATAATGCGAGGCTATCATCAGCATCAGTTGCTGATACGCCGATAACTCCCCTATGTCCTGCTGGGAATGTGGCCTGATTAAGACCTTCATTACCTGTTGATGCAACTAAAACTGCACCTTTGCTCCATGCATAGTCTATCGCTTCCTGAAGAAGGCTGCTAAAACCAGGATTACTGAATCCCATGAGTATTACATCAGCTCCATTGTCTGCAGCCCATATAACTCCCTGAATTATATCGCTGTCAAGTCCTGTGCCGTCTGAACCGATGACTGTAACAGGTAAAATCTTAACGCCAGAATAGGCAACTCCAGCAATCCCTTCATTATTATCTGTTGCTGCTGCGATAATTCCAGAAAGCCATGTGCCGTGTCCATGAGGGTCTACTAATCCCTTTGAATTATCAAATACCGACATTCCATCTATTACCCTTCCCTGAAGTTCGGGATGAGATGCATCAACTCCTGTGTCAAGAACTGCTACCTTTGATGTCCCAGCAGGTGTGTATGTGCCAAATACAGATTCCCATCCTATCTTTTTGAGTGCCCATTGCTCAGTTGAATAATAAATATCAGTTGTAATGGCCTCAATAGTTCTTCTTTTATTTTCCTCTATGCTTATTACCCTATTGTCATTTTGATAATTTTGAATAACAGTGGATAAATCGCCTAAAGGTATTTCAATAACATACAATCGTAAGGCAGCTATTGATGATACCTTTCTTCCCCCATTAGCTGATATTACAGATGCCTCTTCCTCAGGTGTAAGACCTGGTGCCAGCTTCACTATAAATAAGGCTGACTCTTGTGGGGATTCTGCCATAGAATAGGAGATAAACATCCCTCCTACAACGAACAATACTAATGCTAATAAAATAGCAACCCTTTTAAACATCTCAAAACTTAGAGCCTTCATAACTGCCTCCTTTTTAATTTTAAAACCATTAATAACCTTTCACCTTAAAAATCTCAGTCCTGCTTTATATTTTCCATTAATAGGTCTTGACCAGATCACCTCTGCAAATGCAGATATCTTTACATCCTCTGTGTTAACAGGAATACGAATTTCTAAAACCTGACCTTTACTTACTCCTACATTAGTCATCATCCCTATTCCTCCCTCGCTAATGTCAATACATAGACCTCTAAATTTTTTTACTTCCAACTTATTTAATTGTTTTACAATACAATCGCACTCTACAGTTTTTTTAAACCTTTTACGAGGATATACCCTTTTTTCTGAATCATTTATCATAACCTTACCCATAACATAAAATTTAGACTTAAGGTAAGCATATACCATTATAGATTCTTTGTCTATCCCTCAAAAGTGGGATTTTTAATTTTTTTTATTTTCCGTTGTATAATTTTTATATGGAAGACCTCTTTGAGATAATAAAAAGGAGGGCTGAGCCTGGAATAATGATTTTTAATATGAGCAATGAATTGCTTTATATTAATAAAAATGCCTTGAATATGATACCAGAAATTAAGGAACAAAAAAGTGCATCCATAAAAAAAATACATATGCTCTGTGATGCAGTGAAAAGATTTGCAAGGAATGAAAAACAAAATAATTTAAATTGTGCAGTTCTGAATACAGAAGCTGGACAAATATGTTCTTTACGGGCTTTTCCTATTGGAAGCAGTGAAGATAATAATCCTTCTCATATAATAGTATTAATTGAAAAGATTACAGAGAGACACAATATAGATTTAAAGAAAACAAAGGCCAAATATAATCTTTCAGACAGGGAGTTAGAGGTACTGGGACTTCTGTGCGCCGGTCTTACAAATAAAGAAATAGCTGAAAAACTCTCTATTAGCGAATATACAGTAAAGGATCATGTAAAAAGATTAATGGAAAAAATTGAAGCTTCATCAAGGGCTGAAATTATAGCAAAACTAAGGTGATTTATAGCCTATCTTTATAATTCCTTAACAAAAAACCCTTCATATTTATCTCTCTATTACCTTTATATTGTATCATTACCTTATGGGATTCACCCATTCCTTGAGGCAGGATTAGGCCCTTTATTTTTCCTATATCTAATAGGTCTTGAGAGTCTTCCAAAAATTCCTTGATCACCTCATCTATACCTAATGAAACAAGATACGTTCCCTGAGGACAGAATCCTAATGTTTCTATACCAAATTCATCTCCCAATTTTTTTAAGAATGAAAAATTAACATGAGCTGTTATATCCTGCTCACCTATGTGTCTATAAGGGTCCTCATTAATTTGATGCCTATAATAACAAAGAAGGGTTCCCCTATTTCTCTCTTCACTGTAATAATCTGCCGAGGTGTAGCCATAATCTATTGTCATAATAAAACCTTCAGATAGTTTATCATTAACATTACTCAACCATTCCTTAATTTTAAGATTTACCTCAGTTCTATATCCTTCAGGTAATTTAATACCAAAATCATCAAAATATTTTTTTATCTCATCACTGCAGGGCATTTTTATCTCTATAAATTCATCTCCATCAAGGGATACATAAATCTCTTTTATTCCGTTGTCCATCTCAATAAGCCTTACTGGAAATGCATCTAAAAGTTCATTTGAGAGAAAACATCCCCTTACTGATCTTATTTCATTTATATTTGAGACCCATATAATCTTTTCTTTAAATTCCGAAAGAAGTTCTTTTTGCTTTAATTCAACATATGGGTTCATCTCTAAAATTATATATTGAAGATTCTTAAAAAAGTTGCCAACTCCTTTAGGATCCTGACATCTGGCCTCTAACCGTCTTAGATAATCCAGCATATCCTTTGCGAGATAACCCATACCAGCTCCAATTTCAACAATCTGAAAGTCCTGAGGTCTTTCCATTATTTCCCACATCTCTATCATCTGCCTTCCAATCATCGCCCCAAATATAGGATGTAAATGGGGGCTTGTATAAAAGTCCCCTGACTTCCCTATCTTTGATGAATCCCTTGTATAGTAGCCTAATTCGGGATAATATAGGCACATATCCATAAATGTCTCAAAATTGATATGACCTTCGGACCTGATCTTTTCTATTATCTTTTGTTTAAGCGGAGACACTACTTTATATGGAGCATCCTGTCAAGGGCTTTTTTAGCTGGAATCCTAATTTGCTCAGGTACTTTTATCACGTTCTTCATATCTTTAAGTGCAAGATAAACACTCTTTAACGTGGTCTTTTTCATATTTGGGCAGATCATATCCTTTCTTAAAGGATAAAAAATCTTATCGGGATTCTCTTTTTTTAATCTATACATTAGCCCAAGCTCTGTACCTATGATAAATTCCTTCTCTTTAGATGCCCTTACAAATCTAAGCATTCCAGAAGTGCTTGTTACATGATCTGCAAGCTCTAATACCTCAGGTCTGCATTCAGGATGGGCTATAAGGATGCTATTTGGGTGTTTCTCACGAGCCATTAATACATCTGCCTTAGTAACCCTATCATGTACGTGGCAGAAGCCATCCCAGGCAATAACCTTTTTCCTTGTATTCCTCTGGGCCCACATAGATAGGTTTTTATCAGGAATACATATGACTGTATCTTCTTGCAGGGACTCAATAACATTAACTACATTAGCAGATGTACAACATATATCGCTATAGGCCTTTACCTCTGCAGTTGTATTTACATAGGCCACTACAGGGACACCAGGATACCTCGCCTTAATATCCATCAGGGTAAATTCATGGGGAAAAACGAAGGTCGGCTGATCAATATATCCAGGGAATTCCCTCCATACCTTTCTCGGAGAGCTTACCTGTATCATATCAGCCATTGGACAGCCTGCATTAATTTCAGGCAAAAGGACTATCTTGTCAGGAGAAAGTATAGATGCACTTTCTGCCATGAAATGGACACCACAGAAGACAATTACATCACAGTTTATCTCTGCCGCAGTCCTTGATAATTCAAGAGAGTCTCCAATAAAATCAGCAATATCCTGTACCTCATCCCTCTGATAATTATGTGATAGGATTATTGCATTTCTCTCTTTTTTTAACCTTAATATCTCTTCTTTTAATCTATCTAAATCTTTAAAATTATCCAATTTTAGCTAATTTTCTCCTAAATTAAATGAATTGGTAAAAAGGAGGGTGCCATCATTTAAGACTATCCTTTGAATTTTCTCACTTTTTTTGATTTCAGAAGATGAGGTATTTAATTTATTTAAAGGCATATCCTTTCCTCCTGAATAATAATTCATAACCCTTCTAACATATGTAATGGTTTCAGTGATAGGAGGCACATCCATTATCTTTTCTACCTTTTTAGGTCCTGCATTATATGCAGCAAGGGCCAGGGTAAGATTGCCCTTAAACTTTTCAAGCAGATATTTAAGATATCTCACTCCACCCTCTATATTATCCTTTGGGTTAAAAGGATTAATCACACCCATTAAAGAAGCAGTCGATGGCATTAACTGCATAAGTCCCAAGGCACCTTTTGGAGAGACTGCCCTTGGATTCCAATTAGACTCCACCTTTATAATTGCCTTTATTAATTGTGGATCAATTTCATATTTTTTTGCCTTTTCTTCTGCAATATTAGTATAATGAAAAAATAAATCCCCTTCATATTTATCTGTATTTTGATCAGAACCATTTTCCCTTTCAATAATAGTGGCATATCTATCAGAGGGCGTATTTGTAAAAAAAATAGTGCCATCATCTGCTACATATTTATATATATCAGCGGAAGCCACTATTGGTACAAACAACAAAAACAGGATTGCTAACAAAATGGCCATTTGATTCAATAATACCATGCAAATAAAGACTCCTTCAAGCAAATCCTTCTTAGAAAATTCTCTTAAAGGAACCTTACCATTTTCATAAAGAAGGCAATTATATAATATAAATTATATTTTCCTACATCTTTTTTTTCAATGTATAAAATGAATTTGTTGATTTAAAATATTTTTATCTCTGGGGTTCTTAAAAGATAGCGTAAGACTTATCTAAAAGTCATCTATTAAAAACAGGGTGAAATCTATCATATGTCTCAAGTATATGTTCCGGGATTACCTTTATTTCACCAATAACAGTCATAAAACTTGAATCCCCAGCCCATCTTGGTACTATATGAATATGCAGATGTTCTTCTATTCCAGCCCCTGCTGCCTCACCGAGGTTAATCCCAATATTAAAGCCTTCGGGGTTATAAACTTCTTTAATGCATTTAATAGAATAGCTTGTCACCTTCATCAGTTCAAAAAGTTCCTCGTCAGAGAGACCTTCTAATGTTGAGACATGCCTATATGGAACAACCATTATATGTCCATTGTTATATGGATACTTATTCATTATTACAAATGTATTTTTATACCTATAAAGTATAAGGTTATCCCTATCTTTTTCCTCTTTTGGTTTGACGCAGAAAAGGCACTCCTTTTCCTTTTCTGAAAGGATATATTCCATCCTCCATGGTGCCCACAATTGATTCATTTACTCACCCCTTCATTTCCAGCATTTTAAGCACAGCCTGTGCGTCCTCCCATGTAAGCCATTTATCCCTTGGATTCCTTAACAGATAGGCAGGATGAAATGTTGGCATCAAAGGAATGACCATATCACCATCAATGTATTCATAAAATCTTCCCCTAAACTTTGCAATTGAAAATTTATTTACAGGCTCTTTTATGTTTAGCAAAGTATGGGTTGATATCTTTCCAAGACAAATAATAACCTCAGGATGGATAATGGCTATCTGCTTTTTGAGAAAGGGTAAGCATGTGGATATCTCATCACCTAAAGGGTCCCGATTCATAGGAGGCCTGCATTTTACAATGTTTGCAATATAAACATCTGTTCTTTTAAACCCCATTTTCTCAATAAGGCGAGTTAATACCTGACCTGCCTCTCCTACAAATGGTCTTCCCTGGATGTCCTCTTCCCTGCCTGGTCCCTCTCCGATAAACATAATCCTTGCATCAGGATCACCTTCACCAAATACTATATGATTTCTTTCCTTAGAAAGTCTGCACCTCTTACAATCGCCTATCTCCTCTCGTAATGCCTTTAAGGCTGTAATCTTATCAATTTTACTGGAAACTTTATTACTTACTGTTGTATTATCCCTATTTCCACTCCCTTTTTGAGTAATATCCTGAAGGCCTAATCCATTAATTTCTATTGGTAGACTATCAAAACCAAGCTCTTTATAAAATTCAAGTACTAATTTTATATTATCCCTTAATTCATTATTCATAAATATCTATCTTTCTCCCCACTTAAGCTTTGTCCTTAAAATCTCAAAATAGTTTCTTCCACATGGGATTAAGAGCTTTGTTGTAAAATCCGCCTTTTTTACCTCTACCTTGTCATTTTTCTTTAGGGAAAATCCTACCTGTCCATCAAGGGTAAGATAAACATCCTCACTTTCTGATATTAGTTTAGCAATGATAATGAAATTATCAGGAAGTACTACAGGTCTGTTTGTAAGTGTATGTGGACATATTGGGGTCAGTACTATGCTGTTTAGGGTAGGATAAAGTATAGGCCCACCTGCAGAAAGTGAATAGGCTGTTGATCCTGTTGGGGTTGAGATTATTAGCCCATCAGCCTTAAAATTCGCCAGATAGTTATTGTTAACATATGTCTCAAGATCTATAATCCTTGCAAGTGCACCCTTATTTATTACCACATCATTTAATACTACAAATTCAGCTATCCTTTCACCAAGACGATACACAACTGCATTTAGCATAATCCTTTCCTCTATTGAGCATGAGCCTGATAAAACCTCTTCTACCGCATCCAGTATCTCGTTTCTATTAACCTCTGTTATAAATCCTAATCCACCAAGATTTATACCAAGTATAGGGACCCCCCTGCTTCCCACAAGCCTTGCCACACTAAGCATCGTGCCATCACCACCAAGTACTATAATCAGGTCTACAAGAGAAGGTATAAGGGATCGTTCATAGCCTTGCATATTAAGAGCTGAAGCTGTGTCTGAATCAATAAAGACCTCGCACCCCTTCTGCCTAAGCCATGGAAGGAATTCTCTCAATATATCCAAAGGCTCTTGCCTTCCTGTTTTACAAATTATCCCAATTCTTTGCACAGGCTGTTAGGCACTCCTTCTATTGTTATTTCCCTTGTATTTTCATCAATATATCTTATCCTCACCTTTATGGATGGCTCTGGTATTTCTTTAAGTCTCTCAGCCCATTCAACAACAGAAACTCCAGACTCAAGATATTCCCAGATTCCTAATAACTCTATATCCCTTTCGTTTTCTATTCTGTAAAGATCTATATGGTAAAATGGTGGGAAAGTATTATACTCAGCTATTATAACAAAGCTGGCGCTTCCAATATCCCTTGGTGATATGCCAAATGCAGAGGCTACACCTTTTATAAATGTAGTTTTTCCTGCTCCAAGATCTCCATAAATGAGAATGCAAGCCCTTTCATCTATTTTCTTTAAACTATCACCAATCTTAAAGCCTAAATCCTCTGTCTCTGATGATGAATAGGTTATAGTCTTTAGTTCGCATTTCATTAGGGCTATTTTGCTATTCCCTTTATCATATCAATCTTGCCTATGATACCTTTAATCTTTTTTCCTTCAACAACAGGAATAAGATGGACCTTTTTTTCAGCCATTATAGTAGCAATCTCATCAAGAGTGGTCTCTTCTGTTACTGTTATTACATCCCTGACGCATATATCTTTTACAGTAACTGCAGACATCCTTTTTATCTCTTTTTCTATTTTAGATGAGCTCTCAAGCATTATATAAGCATCAAAAAGCCTCACTATGGTGGGGATATGCAATCTCTTCTTTTGACTTATAAGGTCATTCTCTGTGACTATTCCGTATAAATCCCCTTTCTCATCTACAACAGGCGTCCCGCTAATCTTGTGTTCAATCAATATTCTTGCAAGTTCCTCTATAGTAGTTTCTGGACCTACTGTAATTACATTTGTAGTCATTATATCCTTAGCCTTTAACATTTTGGATCTCCTTTTTAACTAAGCCCCACAACATTTTTTATATTTTTTACCACTTCCGCAGGGACATGGATCATTTCTTCCGATCTTTTTTTCTTTCTGGACAGTTTGCTGCTTCCCCCCATCTCCTCTGTTATAGACTAACCTCTGTTGTGACTTAATCTTTATCTCCTTTTCCTCCTCATGTCTTATCTGTACCTTAAACAACCTCATCACTGTTTCTGTGTTAATCCTCTTTGACATGTTAGCAAATAGGTCAAAGGCTTCTTTTTTATATTCTACAAGAGGATCTCTCTGGGCATATCCCCTAAGACCTATTCCTTCTTTAATATGGTCTATAGCGAGTAGATGATCCTTCCATTGAGAATCAAGCACCTGAAGAAGTATCATCTTCTCAATATATCGCATGAATTCACTACCTACCTCTCTCTCTTTACTTTCGTAGGCCTCTATAATCTTTGATAAGATTAAATTCCTTATGCTATCTATATCCTTAATTCCCTCAATCTTTAAATCTATAGAAAAAAGGCCATACAAGGCATCTTGAAGGGCATTAATATTCCATTCTTCATAATCTCGGGCGTCGGGGCAGAAAATAGAGAGTAGTTCATCTACCTCTTCTTCTATCATATCGAGTATCTTTTGCTTTAAGGACTCGCTCTCTAATATCTCCCTTCTAAAGGAATATATCTCCTTCCTCTGTTTATTCATTACATCATCATACTCAAGCAGGTGTTTCCTTATATCAAAATTATGTGCCTCTACCCTTTTCTGCGCATTCTCAATAGCCTTTGAAACCATCTTATTCTCAATCGGGATATCCTCATCCATCTTCAATAAATTCATCAAACCATTAATCCTATCAGAACCAAATATCCTCATTAGATCATCCTCAAGGGAGAGATAAAATCTTGATGAGCCAGGGTCTCCCTGTCTTCCAGATCTTCCGCGGAGCTGATTATCTATTCTTCTTGCCTCGTGTCTCTCAGTGCCTATTATATGAAGCCCTCCTGCCTTTAATACCTCCTGTCTCTCCCTTTCGCAGACCTCTTTCGCAGCTTTAAGCGCCTCTGAGAATTCTTCATCTGTGTATTTCTCCTTATTTTTCAAGAATTCCCTTGCGAGGATATCTGGGTTTCCACCCAATACAATATCAGTACCCCTTCCAGCCATATTTGTAGCAATTGTCACAGCCCCAAGACGTCCTGCCTGAGCAACAATTTCAGCCTCCTTTTCATGAAACTTTGCATTAAGGACCGAATGTTTTATCCCTTTTTTCTTCAAAAGATGGCTTAGGATTTCTGATTTTTCAATAGAGGTAGTGCCAACAAGAACAGGCTGCCCCCTTTTGTGGCAATCCTCTATTTCTGATATGATTGCCCTGAATTTAGCAGCTTCTGTTTTATAGATCATATCAGGATAATCAATCCTTATCATAGGCTTATTAGTAGGAATAACAACAACCTCAAGGTTATATATCTGTGCAAATTCTGAAGCCTCTGTATCTGCAGTGCCTGTCATGCCAGCAAGTTTTTTATACATCCTGAAATAATTCTGAAATGTAATTGTTGCGAGTGTCTGGTTTTCACTCTCTATCCTCACCCCTTCTTTTGCCTCTATTGCCTGATGAAGTCCATCACTCCAACGTCTACCAGGCATAAGCCTGCCAGTAAACTCGTCAACAATAATTACTTCTCCATCCTTAACAACATAATCAACATCCCTCTTGTATAAATGGTGTGCCCTTAATGCCTGTAATGAATGATGGACAAGCTCTATATTAGAAGGGTCATAGAGATTAATAACTCCGAGGAGTTTTTCTAATTTTGAACTTCCTGACTCAGTAAGAATGACATTTTTTAACTTCTCATCTATCTTGAAATCAATATCTTTTTTTAAATTTGGTATTATCCTGTTTATTTTGTAATATTTATCCGTAGAATCCTCTGAAGGACCTGATATTATAAGAGGTGTCCTTGCCTCGTCTATAAGGATGCTATCAACCTCATCAACAATAGCATAATTCAGTTCCCTCTGGGAAAAATCAGAAGGGTCGTATTTCATATTATCCCTTAAATAATCAAAACCAAACTCGTTATTAGTACCATAAGTAATATCAGCTAAATATGCCTCCTTTCTTGTACATGGTCTGAGATTATTAAATCTCTTATCAGAGGATATATAAGTAGGGTCAAATATAAATGAATTATCATGCTGAATTACCCCTATAGAAAGACCAAGGAAGTGATAAATAGGCCCCATCCATTGGGCATCCCTTTTAGCAAGATAATCATTGACTGTAACTACATGAACACCCTTTCCCTCAAGTGCGTTAAGATATACAGGAAGGGTTGCAACAAGCGTCTTACCCTCTCCTGTCTTCATCTCTGCAATTTTTCCCTCATGTAGCACTATGCCACCAATAAGTTGGACATCAAAATGCCTCATTCTCAAAATGCGTTTTGCTGTCTCTCTCACAACAGCAAAGGCCTCAGGCAGAAGACTATCAAGGGGTTCACCTGATTCTATTCTCCTTTTAAATTCCTCTGTCTTTTGTTTGATCTGGGTATCGCTCAGAGAACTAATGGCTGACTCAAGCTTGTTTATTTTATCAACATACCCAAAAAGCCTTTTTAATTCCCTCTCATTCTTTGTTCCAAATATCTTTTTTAATATATTAACCATAGTTTTATACTAACCAACTAAAGATATTTTCTGCAAGTTACGATTTAGTTTTATATAGATACTCTATGATATAATCTCTTAGATATAATCTCTTTAATTTTTTTGATCTTAAGGAGATCATTTATGGATATGTTTGATATCCTTAAAGCCTCTCATGAGGCAAAGGCTTCTGATATACACATTGTAATTAATAAACCTCCTATGGTTAGGGTAGACGGCAAGATAAAACCCCTTAAAGACTTCCCTGTGCTTGGTCCAGAAGACTCAAAGGCATTGATTTATGGAATGCTTTTTCAGGATCAGATTGCAAGATTTGAGGAAAGACTGGAGCTTGATTTTTCATACAATGTACCAGGTATTGGTAGATTTAGGGTAAATGTCCTCTCACAAAAAAATGGCATTGAGGCTGTTATGCGTCTAATACCTACCAAGATACCAACTCCTCGTGAGTTAAGAATTTCAGATGCCGTTATCTCCCTAACATCCCTTCCAAGGGGTTTGATCCTTGTTACTGGTCCAACAGGGTGCGGTAAATCAACAACAATCGCCTCTTTACTTAATATCATAAATATGGAAAGACATGATCATATACTAACAATTGAGGATCCCATAGAGTTTGTATTTGAAAATATAAATTGCATAGTAAGACAGCGTGAGGTTGGTACTAATACAAAGTCCTTTTCCGACGCCCTAAAACATGCATTAAGACAGGACCCAGATATAATATTTGTTGGTGAAATGAGAGATCTTGAGACTATTTCCCTTGCCTTAACAGCAGCAGAGACAGGTCATCTTGTCTTTGCAACTCTTCATACTCAGGATGCACCCCAGACAGTTGACAGGATTATTGATGTATTTCCTCCGTACCAACAACAACAAATAAGAATCCAGCTAGCGGCCACTTTAAAGGCAGTCATATGTCAGCAGTTGATACCAAGATTAGACGGCAGAGGAAGGGTTGCTGCAAGAGAGGTAATGATCGTTACCCCAGCAATCTCCAATCTCATTAGAGAAGGCAAGACCCATCAAATTTATAGCACAATCGAAACAAGTGCTAAAAAGGGCATGTGCACGCTTGAGGCCTCCCTCGCAGAATTAGTAAAAGAGAGATTAATAAGCCTTGAAGATGCCTTTTTAAAATCAAATAATCCTGATTCATTAAAGATTAAATTAACAGCATTAGGCGTAAAGGTGCCTTTATGAAAATAAAGGAATATTTAAAGGTTCTTATAGACAGGGAAGGCTCTGACCTCCATCTTAAAGTTGGAAGACCTCCTTTGATTAGAATAAAGGGCGATTTACTGCCTACGGAATTTCCTATCCTGAGTAAAAATGATATACAAGATATGCTTCTACCTTTGCTATCAGATATGCAAAGAAAAACCCTTTTCGATGAAAGGGAGCTTGATTTCTCCTATCTTATAGAAGGATTGGCAAGATTTAGGTTTAATATATTTTATCAATTAGGAAATTTAGGGGCCGTTATAAGGGCTATACCTATAAGTGTACCATCTCCTGATGAGCTTGGACTTCCTGAGGTATTAAAAGAACTTATCCTTAATCATAGCAGTGGGATTATTCTCATTACTGGTCCTACAGGTAGCGGGAAGTCCACAACCCTGGCATCCTTAATTGAATACCTAAATGAAAGGGTCAAAAAACATATTATTACAATTGAGGACCCTGTAGAGTTTGTTTATAGTGATAAAAATTGCTCCATTACCCAAAGGGAATTAGGCTCTGATACAAAGTCCTTGCCAGAGGCTCTAAAGAGGGCATTGAGACAGGACCCTGATATAATCCTCGTTGGCGAGATGAGGGATCAAGACACTATTCATACCGCCGTTACTGCAGCAGAAACAGGACATCTTGTATTAAGCACCCTTCATACAAATAATGCAAGGCAGTCCATAACAAGGATATTGGATAACTTTCCTCCTGAGCAACAGAATCAGGTAAGGATGCAACTGGCTATGACCCTTGTTGCAACAATATCCCAGCGATTGGTAAATAAATCCGATGGAACAGGCAGGGTTGTTGTAGTAGAGGTTATGATTAATACACCAACAATCAAAAGACTTATCATAGATAATAAGTTAGATCAGATAGATAAAGTGATCGCCGATTCAGCTCAGCTTTACAAAATGCAGACAATGAACCAACATCTCTTTAAGCTTGTAAAAGAAGGTATACTTACAAAAGAGGATGCATTAAATGTAAGTCTAAATCCAAATGACCTGAGGATTATGTTACAGACTCAGGTAGTCGCTGATATTAAGAAAGAGCCACCTTTGCCACACTGGATTAGGGAGAAAAAATAATCATAATTATATATTAAACCTGAAATTAATTATATCCCCATCCTTCACCTCATATCCTTTACCTTCAAGCCTTAATAAGCCTTTATCCCTTGCCGTGGTCATGTTGCCGCATACTATAAAATCTTCATAATTAATCACCTCCGCCCTTATAAACCCCCTCTCTATATCAGAATGTATCTTTCCAGCAGCTTTTTGTGCATTTGTGCCCCTTTTTATTGTCCATGCCTTAACCTCATCCTCTCCAACTGTCAAAAAAGAGATAAGGCCTAAAAGATTATAACTCACCTTTATCAATTTGTTCAGTGCTGGTTCATCTATGCCAAGGTCATTAATAAATACCTCTATCTCCTCTTCTGAAAGTTGAGCTAACTCCATTTCTATCTTTCCACATAGAGATATTAAGGAGTGGGGATTATTAATTGAAGAATCCTTGTATTTACTGTCAAGATAAACCCTTGCATTTTCTGTTATAATCTTTTCCCTATCTTTATTTAAATCATCTTCTCCTATATTGATAACAACAACCTCTGGTTTTATTGAGATGAATTGAAGATGTTTCATAACCTTTTGTTCCTCTTCATCAAATTGTATATTTCTTAAGGGTATCTCCCTTTCAAGTAAATCTTTGCATTTCATAAGCAACCTTCGCTCTGATTCATTAGGTTTCTTGCCTTTTTTAAGAGACTCTTCCATCCTCGTAAGCCTCTTGTCAACAAGCTCCAGATCTCCAAATATAAGCTCCAGTTCAACAGCCTCTATGTCTCTGAGGGGATTAATTTCATTCATTGGATGTAATATAGCCTCATCCCTAAAGGCCCTTACTACATGCACAATAGCATCTACATCCTTAATAAGGTCAAAGACCTTCCTGTTTTGTTCCATATCACCTTTTGTTAATCCTATGTAATCTATATATTCAACTGTTGCATTGCTTACCTTTTTGGGCTTATAAATCTCTGCTAGCCTATCAATCCTATGATCAGGCACCTTTACTACCCCAAAATGTGGTTCTCCACTTACAGTTGGATAAACAGTTGTCTCTAAGTTCTGTCTTGTAAGGGCATTAAATATAGTTGTCTTCCCGGAGTTAGATAGTCCTATAATTGCAATCCTCATATTCTCACCTTTAACTTTTATCTTTATCTAAAATATGATAGGGAATTAATTAATGTGTTATACTGAAAATCAGTTCCAATTGATTTATTATAACAAATAAATTTAACAATACCCCTGAACTTAAGGGCTACAGCTCAATTGCAGAAAAAAATCACAGGCAATATTAACAAGGCTAAGGCATCAGAGAGGTCTTGGATAGTAATACTTAAATATGATTTATATAGTCATCTCCATAATACTTTGGAGTTCCCTTGGGATTGTGATCAAACTTTCAGGTATGCCTGTGCATATATTAGTATTTTTTTCATGCCTTATATCATCTTCAATAATTAGTACAATACTTATAAAACAAGAATACAGAAAAAAAATTCCGAGGGATAAAACTATTATATATCTCCTGCTACTCGCATTAGTCAGTCTTACAAACACATTTACGTTCTTCTATTCATATAAGACAACTACTATTGCAAATGCTGTTCTTACACACTACATAGCCCCAATAATCGTTGCCTTCATATCTCCAATTTTTCTAAAAGAGAGATTAACTATAAAAATCCTTATTGCTGTTATTATTGCAACAGCAGGCTTATGGATTATGCTTGATGTCTCTATCTTGCAATTTATTAATCTGGCAATAGCTGGAGATCAGAACACTATAGGCATCTTATCAGGCCTATTTTCTGGTTTTGCATATGCCATAGTGATAATAGTTATACGTTTTCTTGCACAAAACGTTAATCCTGTCATAATGCTTTTTTTTCAGAATTTTACAATATCCCTTCTCCTGCTACCATTTATAGAAATACCAGAAAAAATAGTCACTTCATTGTGGGCAATAGGGATCATGGGAATTATACACTCAACCGTAGCACCTCTTCTTTATTTCAGGGGAATGAGGGAGGTTACAGCAAATAAGACAGCTATTATTGGTTATCTTGAACCTGTTTGTGCCATTATTTTAAGCATTATTTTTCTTAATGAGACTGTTAATTATCAAACAGTCATCGGAGGGGCTATGATAATTTTTTCAGGATATATAACAATCAAGGCATAGTAAAAGTTTAGCCATATCTTATAATATCAACAGGTTGAATAGCTATAGCCTTTTTTGAGGGGTATATACCAGCTAGGACCCCAACTGTAACAGAGGCTATAAATGCTAAAACAAGCCCTGTCAGGGAGATTATAATTGGAAGATCAGATAACTCAAAGATAACGAAACTCGCAATAATACCTGAGATAACACCAACTATGCCACCACATAAAGATATAAAGGATGCCTCAATTAAAAATTGGGAGATAATATCCCTTTTTCTTGAACCAACTGCCCTCCTGATTCCTATCTCCACCTTTCTCTCATTTACAATTAATATCATGATAGAAATTATACCTATACCTCCTATCACAAATGAAATAACAGATGCTATCCTTCCAAGTACCTTTATCATTGACATTGCCTGGGTCTTAAGGGCTGTTACATCCTTCATATCAATAACACTAAAGTCCTCATTCCCCTGTTTTACCTTATGCCTCTCTCTTAGTATATTTTCAATATCACTCTTTGCATCCTTAGTAGAAGCCCCATCTACAACCTGAACATAAATTGTATTTATAAAGCCCTTATTCACAAATGCCCTTAGAAATGTATTTAGCGGCACAAAGATAATATTGTCCTGATCAACACCTGAGATATCAACTCCCTTCTCTTCCATTATTCCTATTACCTTGCAAGGCACCCTATAGATGAGTATATGTTTTCCCAAGGGATTTTCATTTCCAAAGAGTTTTTCAGCAACCTTTTTCCCTATTACAGCAACCTTATTTAAATTAATATTGTCATAATAGGAAATAAAGCTACCCTCCCTGACATAAAAATTCCTTATATCTGAATAATTAGGTTGAGCTCCTATTACAAGGACAGAGGAGAGATTCACATTTCCATATCTTACAGGATATGATTTATTAGTTGAAGGAGATACATCATATACTAAAGGTGATCCCTCTAAGATAGCCTTTGCATCATAAACTGTAAGGGTAGTTGCCTCAGTTAAAAGCCTTGTGCCAGGTCCAAATCTCCTTACAATGCCACTTCTAACTATCAATAGGTTTTTGCCAAGACTTTCTGCCTCTGATTCTGTTTTTTTTGCAAGGGATAAGGAGAAATTATAAACCACAATAAGAGAAAATGTCCCAAGAAAAACTCCCAGCAGGGCAAGGATTGTTCTTAATCTGAAATTACATAGGGATCGTATTGCAATCTTGAGATTTAAAATTAACCTGTTCATCCCCTGATAGCCTCTATAGGATTAAGACCTGCTGCCCTTCTTGCTGGTTGTATTCCAAAGCTTAATCCAACAATAATTGAGAGCACTAGGCCTATTGCAAAGGCCTTCCATGAGAAATAAATAGGGAATTGAGCTATCTTTGTAAGTAGCTTTGATGATAAAAGGGCAGTAAAAAAACCCAATAACCCACCTATTGTGGTAAGAATGATTGATTCCCCTATAAATTGAATAAATATATCCCTTTTCTTTGCTCCAGATGCCCTTCTTATGCCAATCTCATATCTTCTCTCTTTTACAGATAAAAGAAAGAGATTAGCGAGAACAAATCCAGCTACTAATAGGGATATAATTCCTGTTATGCCAAGAAAAATAACGAGAGAACCTGTAAGGGCAACAAGAAACTTTATAATCTCTTTAGGCGATACTATTCTGAAATCATCAGGCTCTTCAGGTGAAAGTGAATGCCTTGTTCTGAGAAACTGACGTAGCAATTCAGCATTTTTATAAAGATTTTCTTTATCAACAAATCTTATCCTGAAGGCAGAAATATATTTAGTTTCGTTTAATATCTTCCTCATCACTGTAGAAATAGGCATTATGATACGATCATCAAGAATCTGTCCTGTTGCAGTGACACCCCTTTCCGATAATACACCGACTATCTCAACTGGTATGCCCTTAACATAGATATACTTGCCTACAGGATCCTCTTCTCCAAAAAGCTCCCTTAATACATGCTGACCTATGAGTCCCACATTTCTCTTTCCCTTGACATCCTCTTCAGTAAAATCAGAACCCTGAATTACAGGCCATGTCCAGACCCTACTATAATCATTAGTTGAACCAATTATGAGTGTCTGATATTTCCTATCTTTATAAGAAACATTTACCCCTCCAATTGATGCCATAGGGACAACAAGATAGGCATTTGAAAATGCCATTCTTATCTCTTCCACATCATCAAGGGTTAATGACTTATCCCTCCTTCCTAATGCCCTTGCCTCCTCTCCTCCACTAAATACCAAAAGGGAATCATGTCCAAATCTTTCAACAAGCTCTAATGCCTTTTTATAGGCACCTTCTGTTGCCGCTACTATGATAGTTATTGACGATATACCAAGCGCTACACTGATTAGACAAAAAAGGGTTCTTATCTTAAAGGTCCTAACAGCCTTAAAGGATTGTGTGATTATCCTTAAAAATCGCTCCATAATCAAATATAACCTAAATTTATAACCTCAAGAACCCTTTGCCTTGTATTATTAATCTCATCTAAAAGCTTATCTCCTGATTTAAATCCTAAGAATCTAACTATAGAATTATATGTCTCCGAACCAAATTTGAGGGCATCCTCTTCATTAAGTCTCATTAGGGATTCTATAATCCTGAAAAAACTAAGCGCCCTAATCATAAAATCCCCTAATTCATAAGATAGTATCCCATGCCTTGCAAGTCTTTTAATGGCAATTTCTGAATTGTGAATAATCAAATCCTTATGTTTTGATGCATTTTTTAATTGTAGATACTGAACAAAGAATTCTATCTCCTCTATGCCTCCATAATCATGCTTTATATCAATGCCAAGAGATCTTTTAGAAATCTCCCTTATAATCCTCTTTCTCATGCTTAAAATATCCTCACCACTGACCTCTTTTCCTCTCTGAATAATAACCTCTCTCTTAAGATTATAAAAATCTCTAAGCAATCTATTATCTCCAGCAACAGGTCTTGCCTTTAAAATCGCCTGTATCTCCCATAAATGGGCATGTCTGAGATAATAATCTTTATAACCCTCTATATCATTTACAAGTATTCCCTTTGACCCATCAGGCCTTAATCCCATATCAATTTTGTAAGCTATTCCCTTGTCAGTATATTCTGATAGAAATCTTATAACCTCACCTGCTAACCTTAAGGCATCATCCCTCCTGGAGATAAATAATAAATCTAAATCGGATCCAAAAGTCATCTCCCTTGCGCCAAATCTACCTATCCCAATAATTGCAAAATCCTCAGAGGCCTTTAAATTATTGAGTACAGCCCTTAATATTGTATCTGCAAGCATTGTAAGGCCCTTTGAGAGGACCTTTATATCAATAATTTTATTAATAAAAAGAAGCCCTGTTTTTAATTCCTCTATAAGCCTTATCTCTCTGATAGCATCCATTGGCTTTGAAATATCCTTAAGCATATTAATAATCCTTTTATATACAGACTTATAATCCATTCTGATATCAGGATATTCAAATATACCCTCAAGATTATCAAGAGACATCATAATCCTTGTAAGATATCTGCTTGATGAAAAGGCAGCTACAATAGCCTCTACAGTATCAATCCTCTTAGAAAGGAGATCCATATACGATTCATATCCTCCTGTCTTTTCAATAAAAGAGACAAAGGCCTTTAATGCCCTATCCTTGTTTTCTGATTTTATTATGAAATCAAGGAAAATAGGGATGATTTTTTTGATAAGGCCTCTTTCTCTAATAGTCCTTCTAAATGACATCTGTTCATTAAGGATCTTAATATTTTTTAGGGAATTATTTGGATCTTTGAAACCTTTAAAGGAAAGGTAATCTACTAAGGTATTATCTGTCAGTTCTTCATCAAAAAGCACCATTAATTCCTGTTGTGGGGCTTCTTCACTGCTAAAGAGGGAATTATACATATCCCTTACCTTAAGCCTGTTTAATTTAAGTTCAGAAAGAAAATCCCTATGATTTAAAAAATTCATCTTTCTTGAAAGTATTTTTAACTCTTCAGGGTTTGTCGGAAGGGAATGGGTCTGTCTGTCATCCCTCATCTGAAGGATATGTTCTATCCTCCTCAAAAACAAATAACTTTCATTAAGTGTTTTAGCATCAGTGGCAGTAATAATGCCCTTTTCTTTTAACTCTCTTGTTATAATGGAGATATTAGGAGATCTTAAAGCCCTATCCTCCCCTCCATAAAGTAGTTGAAATGTATGAATAAAAAATTCTATCTCCCTAATTCCACCGTATCCCCTTTTAATATCATTTATATCAGAAATATGATCAATCCTTCTCTTTAATCCCCTTATTTCTTCAATGTCATTATAATCAATTGACCTTTTCCACACAAAAGGCTCAATTGCATCAATAAAATTTTTCCCCAAATTGTAATCTCCAACTACATACCTTCCCCTTATAAGGGCCATTCTTTCCCAAGTCTTTCCATAGGACTCATAATAGGAAAGATAAGATTTTAAAGGTAATGTAATCTCCCCTCTCTGCCCATTGGGTCTTAATCTTAGGTCAACCCTGTAGGCTACTCCATCATATGTCTGATATGAAAGAAGGGATGATAGGGTTTCTGTTATCTTACTGAAATATTCATATGAGGTAACTCTATTGGCTCTAATGCCTGAGGGCATTAAGATCCCAGAGGATATATTATCTCCATCTTCGTATACAGTTATTATATCTATGTCTGAACTATAATTAAGCTCCCTAGCTCCCAGTTTGCCCAATGCAATAATAGAGAAGGCTTGATTCAAGTCACCATATCTCTCAGTGACAAGTATCTTTGAAAACTCAAGGGATAGATATAATATTGCCTCTGCAAGAGTGCTTAATTCTGCCATGGATTGCTTAATATCTGTAATTCCAAGGATATCCCTCATTGTTATTCTCAACAGATACCTCTTCTTTGTATCCCTAAGTATTCGCATCATATCAGGCCTTGATATCCCTTTTGTCTCAACTAAGGATATAATATCTTGAAACCTCGGGGGTTCATTAAGTTTGCTCACTTCTTTGGCAAGCACATCAGGATTTCTTATACAGTAATCAGCGAGAAATTGACTGTAGGAAAACAATAGGGATATGTTTTTAATATATGGGAGATTATCTTCAAAAAATTCAGGAGCAGATTTGAAGAGACGTTCCAAATTTTTCAATGCCCTCTCTGGGTCAGGGGTCATTAGAGATAAATCTTTTATTGAAGTATCAAAGTCCATTGCTTTATTATAAGTTATTTTAATAGATTGGAGGCAAAATATGAAAATGGTTACCGCAGTTATAAAGCACTTTAAGCTTGATGATGTAAAAGATGCCCTTTCCCGAGCAGGGATAAAGGGTATGACTGTAACAGAGGTAAAAGGCTTTGGTAGTCAAAAGGGACATGTAGAAATATACAGAGGATCAAGCCTTGAGGTAAGGTTTATTCCAAAAGTAAAGATTGAGGTTGCTGTCCCTGATGAAAAATTAGAAGAGACTATTGACATTATCCAAAAAGCAGCAAGAACTGGTGAAATAGGGGATGGAAAGATATTTGTTTACGATTTAAAGGATGTGATAAGAATAAGGACAGGAGAAAGGGGATCAGTTGCTATATAATTAGTAAAATAATAAAATAACTCCCCATGAGCCTTAGGCTCATGGGGGTTGGGGTTTTAGATATCAAAATATAAGAAAAATTCATAGGGATGAGGCCTGAGCCTCAGAGGATCAACCTCTCTGGTTCTCTTGTAGTTTATCCATGTCTTTATAACGTCTTCTGTAAAGACATTACCTTTCATCAAGAATTCGTGATCCCTTTCAAGGTTGTCAAGAGCCTCTTCAAGGCTACCTGGCATTGTAGGTACATTTGCCAATTCCTCAGGACCAAGTTCGTATATATCCTTATCAAGTGGTTCTCCTGGATCAATCTTGTTCTCTATACCATCAAGCCCTGCCATTAGCATTGCTGCAAATGCAAGATAGGTATTGCATGAAGGGTCAGGGAATCGGACCTCTATCCTCTTTGCCTTTGGGCTTGCAGAATAAGTGGGTATTCTTATTGATGCTGAACGGTTCCTCGCTGAATAGGCAAGATTAACGGGCGCCTCAAAACCAGGTGTTAGCCTCTTATAAGAATTTGTTGTAGGATTTGTTATAGCAGCAAGCGCCTTTGCATGTTTTAGAATGCCTCCAATATAATATAAGGCAAGGTCACTTAATCCTGCATATCTATTTCCAGCAAATAGTGGTTTGCCCTCTTTCCATATACTCTGATGGACATGCATTCCAGAACCATTGTCACCAAAAATAGGTTTTGGCATAAAGGTTACTGTCTTTCCGTGTCTCCTTGCCACATTCTTGACAATATATTTGAAAAGCATATTTTTATCTGCCATTTTAACGAGCGAATCATATCTCATATCAATCTCTGCCTGACCTGCAGTTGCAACCTCATGATGTTCCCTCTCAACATATATACCGCATTTTTGCATCTCCATTACCATCTCGGTTCTGATATTCACAAGACTGTCTGTTGGAGGTACAGGGAAATAACCCTCTTTATGCCTTGGTTTATAACCGAGATTAGGATTCTCTTCTCGTCCAGAATTCCATATACCCTCAGCAGAATCGATGAAATAATATCCACTGTGGGCATTCTGATCGTATCTGATCCCATCGAAAATAAAAAACTCAGCCTCTGGTCCAAAATAGGCAGTATCACCTATGCCTGTAGATTTAAGATAAGCCTCTGCCTTTTGTGCAATGTATCTTGGATCCCTTGAATAAAATTCCTTTGTTATGGGATCAACTACATTACATATTAGGCTCAAAGTTGGATATTTCATAAATGGATCCATAAAGGCAGTTGTTGGGTCAGGTATGATTAACATATCAGATGTATGAATAGCCTGCCAGCCCCTTATTGAAGACCCGTCAAAACCAAGACCCTCCTCAAAAATCTCCTCCCTTAATTCTGAAATCGGCACAGAAAAGTGCTGCCAGATACCAGGTAGATCAAGAAACTTAAAGTTAACCATAACGGCCTTGTTTTCCTCTGCCATTCTTATAACATCCTTTGGTGTCATTTTCCCTCCTTATAATAAAATTTTTAAATTAAAAAGGAATGATTAACCGTCGGCAATCATTTACCGATAGATTAATATATTAAAAAGGCTTCTGTCAAGTAGATTAATAGCCCAAAAGTAAGATGAATATTGAAATTCTATATATCAGCATTTTTAAACTATTCATTATAGATATGAACATCTCTTTGTGGAAAGGGAATTTTTATGCCTAACTCATTAAATTTCTTGTAGATTGCTCTATTGATCTCGTCTCTTGCTATCAAGCCAAGGGCAGGATCTTTTACCCAGCAAAGGAGATCAAAATTTAGGGCCGAATCCCCAAAGGAACTAAAAAAAACTATAGGAGATGGTTCTTTTAAAACATTTTCATTTAGAGATGCGATATCTAATAATGCCCTTTCAACCTTGTCAATATCACTTCCATATGCAACACCAATTGAAATTTTTATCCTTATATTTGTAACTGGTGCACTCTCATTTATAATCTTTGAATTTGCCACTAATGCATTTGGTATAGTAATCATTATATTATCAGGGGTCCTTATCCTTGTGCTCCGTATCCCTATTTCAACAACCTCTCCCCTTTCACCCTTATCAAGGACAACTACATCACCTATTTTATAAGGCTTGTCAATAAATATGCTTACACCACCAAAAAAATTAGCTATTATATCCTTTGCAGCAAGGGCAACGGCCACTCCAGCGATACCAGCAGATGCTATTATAGGGGTTATATTTAACTTCCATATGGATAAGATTACCATCATGGCTCCAATGATTATCAATATCTTTGAGACATTTTTAATAAAGGGAGCAATATCCTTGCCGATACCTGTTACATCTGTGACCTTATAGAAAAAACCATCTATTATTTCATTAGATAATCTTATAATTGCAATCAACCAAACTATAGCTATTAAGGAGTAGATAATCCCGTTTAGATAAAAAATTACTCTCTCTGAAGGCTTAAGATATATGATTGCTAATGTAATACCGATTAATATTATCGTATAATATATGGGTCTGTGAAACCTGTCTATAATCTTGTCATCAATCTCACTCTTTGTAAATCTGACAAATTTACGCAATACCTTATCAATAAATATATCTACTATCTTGGCTATTATTATGAAAACAAATACTGAAATGATAGCATTAATAATGGGCACTTCTGATATATTAAGGGATTCAATAATCTTTATCATTTTTTACCATCCAGTGACTTATCATAAAGCTCTTTTTTGCTGATTCCATATCCTTCTGCTACTATTTTAACAGCCTCTTTTCTACCTTTACCCATCTTCATTAACGACCAGACCTCATCTAATGCTTCCTCGATAGAAACAGTTTCCTTTTTCTTTCCCTCCACTATTAAGACATATTCTCCTGCAATAGTCCTTTTTTTAAGGGCATGAATTATTTCTGATATATTGCCCCTAAATACCTCTTCATGCAACTTTGTAATTTCTTTTGTGAGAACTGACTTTCTATCACCAAGTATCTCCTCTATATCTGACAATGTCTCGAGTATCCTGTGAGGTGCCTCATAGAATATTATGGTTCTTTCTTGAAGAGCTAATTCCCTTAATTTTTTCTGTCTTTGTGCCTTTTTAGGGGGCAAAAAGCCAATAAATATAAATTCCTCAGTAGAAAGCCCTGATACAGATAGCGCAGCAATTAAAGCAGAAGGACCCGGGATAGGTATTACCTTTATGCCTTTATCTATTGCCTTTTTAATAATAACTGCTCCAGGATCAGATATGCCGGGTGTGCCAGCGTCTGTAATGAGAGCAACAGAGAGACCTGACATGAGCCTTTCTATTATAGCTTCTGACCTTACCTTCTCTTTCTCAGACCAATAGCTTATAAGCGGCTTAGAAATTCCATAATGATTTAGTAACTTCAAAGAATGCCTTGTATCCTCAACAGCAATAACATCAACCTCTTTCAATGTCTTGATAGCTCTGAAAGTTATATCCTCAAGGTTTCCAATAGGTGTCGATACAATATATAAATTTCCTGTAGACATATTTTATAAAATGCCATTAAGGCATATGTGAGACTTATAAAACCTTTTATCCCTAAGGTAATAAGATTTTTATTTTCTCACTGCTTATGTAAGTGGGTTTTGTTAATTATACCTGATTTTTTTAAACACTTCCTCTAAGGTAATAATATCGTAAGGCTTTTTTAATGCTGCCTTAAATCCATAATCCCTGAAATTTATCATCACAGGGTCATCTGTATAAGCGCTTGTGATTATAGCATTAATATTAGGGTCTATATTAATAAGCTGTTTTATGGTTTCTTTTCCACCCATACCCTTACGGATCGTAAGGTCAAGAATGACAGCAAAATAAGCCTTGCCACTTTTCATAGCTTTTTTATAAAGATCAATCGCCTCCTCACCATTATGAACAAAATCCACACTATATCCGATATGTTCAAGCATATCTTTAGTAACCCTACCAACCATCTCTTCATCTTCAACTAAAAGTATCCGCATTTGCAAATCAGGTATAGTTTGTATATTTGATTTTTCTGTAATTATTTCTATTGCTGGGATAAAGAGATAAAATATTGAACCCTTTCCAATCTCTGATTCTGCATAAATGTAACCATCATGCCTTTTCATTATGGCATAAGAAACAGCCAACCCAAGACCGACCCCTTTATTAAAATCCAGATTTTTGGTTGTAAAATAAGGATCAAATATCTTCTTCATATTATCCTTAGAAATACCGATGCCCTGATCTTTTATTGCAATTCTCACATATTTACCTTTTTTTAATGGTAATGCATCGGATTCCCCTTTAATAAAATTATCGGCTGTTATTGATATTGTGCCCCCTCCAGGCATAGCCTCACAGGCGTTCATAATAATATTGTTGATTACCTGTTTTATCTGAGCTTCATCAATCTCTACCAGCCATAGGTCATCAGAAATAGAAAAATCTATATTGCAATTTGAACCACTCACAGACAAATAAGCGGTATCAATTAATAAACTCCTTATATCTATTTTTTTCTTTACTAAATCACTACCTTTTGCAAAAACGACAAGTTGATATATGAGATTTTTTGCATTGACACAGGCATTTTCTGCAATAGATAGATAATTGTAAATCCTATCTTCTGGCTTTAATTCTGATTTCGAAAGAGAGATATACCCCATGATGGCTGTAAGCAAATTGTTAAAATCATGGCTAATCCCTTTTGTAAGGGCAGCAATTGATTCAAGCTTCTGGATCCTTAAAATCTCCTCCTCAAATTTTTTACTTATACTCATATCCCTGAATATGCCCATACTCCCAACCACCTGTCCATTATCTATAATTGGACTTGAAAGAAGTGATACAGGGAATTCTGTTCCGTCCTTTCTAACAAATATCTCTTCATTCGAATAATATCTCTTTCCTTCCTTAATAGACTTATACAAAAGACAATCCTCTTCAGCACATAATGAACCGTCAGCCTTTTTAAAGTGAATTATATTGTGTACTTTTTTGTTGAGCAATTCTCTCTCTTCCCAACCAAGTAGCCTCTCTGCCTCAGGATTCATATATGTAAGACAACCATTTAAATCAAGTGTATAAATCCCTTCAGCTACATTAGAGGTTATATTATTTAGTTTTTTCTCCTTTTTCTCCAACTCCTCTCTATATTTCTCATTTTCTGTTATATCCCTAATTACTTGTAAAAAAAGGTTATAATCCTTAAGTTTTGATGTCCTTATATCAAATATCCTTTTGGTTCCATCTGGCATTATATGGCAATGAACAATGCCACTTTCCGATGTATCTTCATTAGGACATACAATATCCATGAGGCATTCTTTACACGGCTTTGGGCAATTGTGAGAAAACTCGTAACATTTTTTATTAATAAGTTCCTTTTCCTTTAAGCCACAAAAATCAAGGAAAAGCTTATTTGCAAAAACAATATTATAATCCTGATCAATAAGTAATATATAATCAGGCAGGATATTGGCAATCTCTTTAATATCATCAAGTTTCATATGTTCAACCCTTTAAATTATATAGCAATCAAGCAAAGCATAGGCATAGCATCAAAGCCTAAGGAAAAGATTATAAATATATCATATATCAAGTTACTACCAATATTGAGGCTGTAAACAATATAATATTATTTCAAGTGCTGCTTCTAAAGGCTTTTCAGCGCATATGCCTTTGATTTTGAGAATATCTCCTTATATAATAATAGTATTTTTTTTACAAATATGCCAAGAATTTTATAGGATAACCTAATCTTTTTTGCTTAATGTTAAAAACATCTACTTGCCCATTTGAAGCAACCTCTCATAAGGCTGTTTATAGTCAGGCTTTATAGAAAGCGCCTTTTTATAATTTATAACAGCCTCTTCAAGTCGACCTCTCCTTTCATAAAAAACACCGAGATTATAATAAGCCTCAGGATAATTAGGGTACTTTTTAATCGCTGTTTGGTATAAATATAATGCCTTTTCTGATTCATTTAGATCATCATATAGATTTCCGAGATCAATCATTGCTTCATAGTAGTCCGGGTTTAAATGTAAGGCCTCCTCATAATATTTTATAGCCCTAATGGTATCTATATCTCTATACATGCTTCCTAAATAATAATTTGTTGAAGGTGAATCCTTTTTAAGTTTTAATGACTTTTCAAAGGCCTCTATAGCCTTATAATTTTCGCCCATCTTAACATAGGTAATTCCAATAAAGTCCCATACATCTGAGGAGTCGGGATTTAACTCAAGGGCTTCTTTTTGCCATTTTATAGCATCTGTAAATAAACCCATATCAGCAAAAACAGCTCCCAACTCACTCAGAACAAACCAATTATGCTTGCCCAGTTCAATTATTCTTTTCAAATAAAAAATTGCCTCATCATACCTTTGTTCATAATGTAAATTAAGAGCAAGATTATAGAGTCCTCTGGGATTGTTAGGTGCTTTGGCAAATACATCCGACCATAAGACAAGATCACTTTTCCAAACATTATTGCGGGCAAAGGATAAAAAGACAAGTATAATAATTAATAGGCTAATAATACTGTTTTTCTTCATTTTATATTATTATAATTTATATGCTAAAAAATCTGATATTAAAAGAGGCATATCTTGTAACCTTCTGTTTAATTCTTATCTTCCTTACCTTTTTGCGCAATAATATATGGAAAGATGACTATACCCTGTGGCTTGATGCATTAAATAAATCACCTTCAAAGGCAAGACCTTATGACAATATTGGGAAGGTTTTAGAAAATATGGGGGAATATGTTCAGGCATTAAATTATTATAAAAAATCCTTGGAGTTTGACCCAACATATATATGGGCAAGACATCACCTCTTTAATATCTACATTAAATTAAATAGGCCTGATGAAGCCCTGGCAGTAATTCAGGATCCGAGTCATCAGATAATAGTTGAACATGAAGGCTTATATAAGGTTCTTGCTGAAATATATGAAAAAATTGGTAGATACAATGAAGCTGAAAGTTCATATATAAGGCTTATTGAGCTTGCACCTGATAAAATAGAGAACTATTTATTGTTTGGGTTCTTTCTTATAAATACAGGGCAGTCAGAAAAGGCAATAGAGTTATTTAAAAAGGCATTAATCTTGTTCCCAGATAATGCACATATCTATAACAATCTCGGAATAGCCTTTGAAGAATCTGGCAGAATCAAAGAAGCCCTATCAGCTTACCAAAAAGCTTCAGAGCTTGAACCTAATGCCATAGAACCGATAGAAAATATGAAAAGACTAAAAAATATTAAAAAACCTAATTAAGAAAAGAACAAAATATCAAGGATTTTATATCTCTTTTTATAGATAATACCTTAATAACCCTATTTATCAAGCAATATTTGACCTATTAAATTTTATTAAATCCTCTTTATTCATCTTTTAATTAGAAAAATCTATTGCTTGATGACATCCTTGACACTATTTAGTATCCTTTCAAACTCATCTTTAAATAATGCCTTATAAAACTCTGATCTTCCCCCTAACATCAAAACCATTCCATTTTCTGTTTGTTTAACAATACCTCTTATTTCCCTTCTATAAAACAACAATCTCCATATACAGGCTATTGTTATAAGTAAAAATCCAAAATAAACTACCCATAACCCCTTTTCCTTTACAACTAAAAATTTAACCCAATAAATAATTTCTCTGATTTCTAATTCATGTCCATCAAGAGATAACCTTTCATTTGGCTTAATTAAACCTTCTTTAAAAAAGCCCCTCTCTCCTATAATAGAAAGATAAAAGGCAGGGTTTTTTATCTCTTCTGAACGAGTTAGAATTTTATCTCCTTCTATATAAAAATCTGGAAAAAACTCTGCATTAATTGTATATTTACCAAAAACAAACCTATCAATTTTTCCCTTTAAGACATCAAGCCTTACATAAGCACCATCAATCTCTTTTCCATCTTTATCATACAATATAAAAAGAGGGGCAACCCCAAGATTTTTAATTACAAAATATGTTCCATCTTTGACCTTTAAAGGCTTATTGATCCTAATAATGCTTCTCTTATTATCATCCCTTACATACACCTTTAGATCAGTAGGGACATTATTTGTAATCTCTGGCTCTATTTTTTCCACCAAGAACCTAATATCAGGATGTGTTCCTATTTTAGGAAGAGTTATAATCTGGGAATATTGTGCCAACTCCCCAGTAAAAAACTCACCCTCTGCAATTTCAAGATTAGCTCCAAACCTTGTATAGACAGTTATTAATCCTCCCAAAAGCAATATAAAAAAACTTATATGAAATAAAATAGTAGCTATAGGTGAAAACCTATTCCTTATAGCTAAAAAGTTATCCTCTGAACCAAAAAACTTATATCCTTTAAATGCCTTTTTTAATTTATTTAGAATTTCTGTATTTTCAATCTTTATCTCATCAGAAAAAGAATAAAGACTAAAAGATTCATCCTTTATAATCGGATAAGATATCTTTTTTTTTACTATAGACATCCTTTTAAGCATTACTAAAAGTAGATTAAGAAAAAAAAGCGACCATAGGGTAAGTGTAATAGGTGATGTATAAATATCTGTAAATCCAATCTTTTCTACTATTGATGAGAGTAAGGGATTCTCTGCCTTAAATTTTAGATAAAGATCCCTTCCGAGGAGACCTTTTTGTGGAATCCAAAGCCCAAGGAGAAATATAAGAGAAAGGGATATTATCAGAAAAATGGATAATTTTATAGACCTTAATATATTAAGGAGCTTTGAAATTATAATCACTTTCTAAATCCTGCGATACTAAATATTATAAATCCAACACCTAAATATAAAGGGATAAACAAAAAACCCCTCTCTATTTTAATCCTCGCCCAGTGTAACCCCTTCTCATATATGACATTAAAACCATCAATTAATATAGGATCATTCACTTTTATAACTCCGTTAAAAATAGTCAGTTTTCCTCTTAAAACCCTCATATAAATATCTTCTGAATTTTCTTCAGAAGGATATAAGAATAGCTGATGAGGAATAATTCTAAACTGAAAAAAATAAGGGTCCTCCTTTGAAGGCCTATACTTTACAAATCCCTCCTCTAAAATATTATTTTTTGCATCCATTAGTTTAAAAAATGGGGCATCGTATATATCTATTAGTTTAATCTTGTAACCATTCCACCAAATACTTTTATTTTTTTTAAGCTTATATTCTCTATTTCCTATAAGAATTAAAGCCTCGTTATTTTCAATCCTACTTATAGATAATGGTATATGGTTAATTTTTGCCAACTTACCCCTTTCCACTTTTTCAAAAAAATCAAATGATTCTGTCTCTCCTATATCTACAAAGCCCTTAAATGAAAAAAGATATAATACAACTAATTGCGTTAATATTAACAAAACCCCTGCTGACATAATGGAGAGACGATATAGCTTATTCTTAAATGCCTTAATAATGATAATCAAGGATGTAATATAAGCAAGCAGAAAATAAATCCTTACAGGCACATGCTCACCTGTCAGTAAAACAGATTGCCCTAAAAAAAACTTTGCAACAAATATCCATAAAAATAATGGAGATACAAGCGCTATCAAAATTATTTTCAGATTTTGAAGCCCCATTGTATTAAACCCCTATTAACTCATTTCATAGAATCATCTACATCATAAGGTACAACCTTATAAATAATCCATTGACCATTTTCATATCTCAAGAAATACTTAAATCCCTGTCCTAATCCCTTCAATGCAGAAACTGGTATTCTATCAGGTCTTTTTTGATACTGATAATTCCACTCCTCAAATACTATTGCCTCAGCAGAAAGTCTATCTGGAAATTTAACAGAAATTACCTTCATATCAGCCTTATCATATATTAGAATCCTATCTAAACTCTGTAAAAACCCTATATCCCTGAAAATAAAGTGTCTTATCTGCGTTACAGCAGGAAAGTTATGCAGAGATGCCTTAACACCATCAGATGTATAAAAATCAGTATAGGCCTTATTATAGTACTTGAGTGCATTTGTTACACTAATTTCATCACTTTTCTTACTAATTAAAAAACGATTAATGAGGGAGTGAAAGATAGGGTCTGAAATCACCCCTATCAGATAAAACAAAAAGAATGATATAAATAGAGCGGATATAATCTTATTAGCGGACATTGAATATGTGGAGGCTACTTTCAACTACAAATGTTACCCCAAAAAATGTGATAATCATGCCCAAAATTGCAAATATTGCAAGCCATGCAATCCTTCTACCTCTCCATCCCAGGGTAACACGCAAATGTATTATAACGCCATACATAAGCCAGCTTATCAGAGACCATGTCTCCACAGGATCCCAACTCCAATAGGATCCCCACAAGTCCTTTGCCCATATAGAGCCTGATGCTAACATTATAGCATCTGTTATAAAACCGAAAACTATAAACCTAAAAATCAGCTCATCAAGCCTTTCAAGGGGAGGGATTTTTTCATAAAAAATATTTTTTTTCTCTCTCCTAGAATCCCTGTCTTTGAGTATATATAAGATACCTGTACCAAATGCCAAGGCAAATGCGCCAAAGGCAAACCATGCAAAATAGACATGTATATAAAGCCAGAAAGACTTAAGGGATGCTGCCTTTGGTGAAAGCACAGGATTTCTCATAACACCAAATCCCATTAGCAGAAGCACTAATGGGACTAAACCCATGCTTATAACCTGAAGAGACTTATGCCTCCAGCCTATGTAGAGATTAAAAAGCACAATAAACCAACCTGCCATTAACGCATTTTCGTAATCCCCTGCCCATGGCATAGTACCTTGTGCAAAATATCTTGCTATAATTGCAGATGTATGAAATAAAAATCCTGCTGTTAATATTAAAAAAAGCCTTTTCAGTATCCCTTCATTCCTAAAGACAAATGAGTAAATATATCCAATGCTTACAATAGCATACAAAGCCATTGCAAGCCAGAAAAATACTGTTTCTAAAGGCGCCATATTTAATGTTAACAAAGTGCCTGTTTTTTTGCAAATTCCAACCCCTGATATGAAATTTTTCCAATTATTCCCTTTCCAATGACAGGATAGCTCCCTAACATTTTTCCTATTGATAGGAATATTAAGAATTATGGTAGATATTGTGTTTTTATTAGCAAAGAGGGATTTGATGGGAATGCAATTTTCTATTTCTGTTCTTAAGTAAATAATAGATCTTGACTTAAAGATACAATTTAATTCCCTTTATAAGTGGGGTTTTTCTCTCTTTAGATAGGCCTTACTCTCTTGCTGTTTCTATCAATAGGAAAAATGATTAGGACCAAAATTTAAAACTCATATGACCAGTATATCTTTATGCCCTTTGATTCAGCATATTTTTCTAATGCTGGCAAAACAGTATGGGTCACTGCTATTAAAATCTTTTCACCCTCAAGTATCCTGTCTATTCTTTTGACCATCTTAAGAAAGTCATTAAGTTCTTTTTTACTTATTCTAACCTTTGCCTCACCAATTACCCAGACTGTCCTTCCATCCTTGATTGCCCTGCCAAATATGTTTATCTCATCATGTCTTCCATCTTCATATTCTATGTATTTTCTTATAAGTCTGCCTTCTGTTTCTATTCCAAAATCCCTCTTTAACAATTGAGGTAGCGACCTATATGCCTCATTCTCAAGGGTATAGCCTACTGTGTCAGAAAGTCCTCCAACCATCCTTCTTGTCTCTAAAAGACCATCAGCAAGCCTTCTTACCTCAAGTTCTGTCCTCTTCTGTGCCTCCGCAAGCTCCTCTACCCTTTGCTCTGTCCTCTTCT
>CAZIMB010000014.1:0-34126 GCA_964540275.1 uncultured Nitrospirota bacterium
GTATGGCATTAAGGCCTTTAGAAGGCTTTTGTTTATGTGCAAACGAAAGATTATAAATGTATCATCCATTAAGTTACTACCACACCTGCTTTTCTTATGTAAATGGTTTATAGATTACAGCCATTTATTTGACAGAATCTTGTACCCTATGATATATGATAGTTAATATGAATTCTGTATTTAATATTTTTTTGACAATAAACAATTATTCTCATGATATTGCCACAGCCTTTTTAGTAGCAAGCGGCTTTATGTTATGGTCTCTTTCAAGGCATTGCCCATCACCAAATAATAAAGAGATAACATCTTATTTCATTTCTATTTATAATGGGATAAAGGCAATTGCTAAATACTCCCTTATCTGGATATTAATTGCAGGTGTGCCGAGGGTAGTTTTTTATAAGGAATTTGAGTGGGCTGATACAGCAGGAAATATGCAGATAATCGTTATAGGTATTAAGCATATTGTGATGTTTCTGCTTGTGGGAATAGGGATTACCCATTGGCTAAGGCTTGAAAGAAAGGTCAGAAAATTAAAATAAATCTAAAAAGATAAAGTTAAAGCCCTTTACCTTTTTGTTTTTAATGTATTATCGTGTTTAAAGTCTATCTGTATATTTAATAGATATTGGTTTAAATCCACTGTCAACAGCTATTTTCTGGGAAGGTACTGACGAGAAATAGGAATTAATTCCATTTACAATTGAATAGGCAAGGATCTGTCTATAAGATTCATCTGCTAAAAGCCTCTCTTCTTCAGGATTGCTTATGAAAGAGACCTCAACAAGGGCAGAGGGCATTTTAGCTCCTATAAGGACATAAAAAAGTGCTTGTTTTACACCGAGATTTTGAACAGAGGTGTATTTAGATTGGATTTTTGATATTAAGGATTTCTGTATATAACCTGCAATCCTTACAGATTCATCCCTTTTGCTCTCTCTCTCCAAAGAGGCAAGGATAATCCCTAATTCATTCTGTACCTCTTTCATTCTTTTTAGAGATATGGCATTTTCCCTCGCAGCTACCCTCATTGCCTCCTCATCATCTGTCCAATTTAGGATATATGTTTCTATCCCCTTTGCATATTTATTAGGGCTTGCATTTGCATGTATTGATATGAAGAGGTCAGCATTATTTTTATTAGCAATATTGGTCCTTTCATCAAGGGGAATGAAGATGTCCCTATCACGAGTAAGGATAACTTCATATTGGGGATATTCCTTATTTATTATATCCTTCACCTTTAAGGCAATATCTAAGACAACATCTTTCTCATACAAACCATTAGGGCCTATGGCTCCCGGGTCATGTCCTCCATGTCCAGGATCTATAACAATCCTTCTTTTAAAAAGACCTTCATCTACCCTTATTTCTGCCTTTCTCTCCTCTGCCTTTTGTGGTAGGATATCAATAATAAGTCTATCTGGTTTATTAAGCAAGGTTGTCTTATAGGTATAAGCAGTAACATTGATGTCAAGCACAATCCTTACAATGTTTGCATTTGTTCCTATCCTGATAGCCTTAAGAAGTTTGTCTGTTATAGGTTGGTGCTGATTAATACCTTTAGAGAGCCTTGCATCTTTTATATCCAAATAGATTCTTTCAGGATCTGGAAGCCTTCCTTTTGTATATTCAGCATTTTTAGAAAGCTCAACATAAACCCTTGTATATTCTGGGGTTGACAGGTATTTAATATCTTTTATCTCAACACTATCTGTAGAATAAGCAATGGTAGGAAATAAACAGTAAGCAATAAGTAAAAAGCAGGTGGCAATAAAATTGCGTATAATTTTCTTTGCCAACTTTACATTCCTTTCTAGTGATTTATTTTATCTTTGAGTATGTCATATTGCCTGAACAGCCTTTACCTCTGGTATCTCTTTTTTTATATTGCCCTCAACCCAATTTTTCATGGTCAATATAGACATTGGACAGGTCTCACAAGCACCCTTGAGCTTTACATAAACGATGTTATCTTTTATATCAATTAGCTCAATATCACCGCCTTCAGCCCTGAGACCATTCCTGATCTTATTTAATACTTCTTCAACCTTTTCTTTTGTAACCATGATTCACCTTTTTAACTAATAATAGCTTAATATATACAATTTATCAATACTACCGTTTGCACATCAAAAACCCTCTAAAGGCCTTGATAAATGGCTGCTTTGATTGATTATGGGGCCTTTTATTTCCACTCTTTCCAATAGGCAGATGATAAATCCTCAAAAAGGGTGATTGCTGCAGTGGCCCCTTGCCCAACAGCAGTAACAATCTGTTTTATTCCTCCTGTAACATCTCCAGCTGCATATACCCTCTCTAATGAGGTCCTTTGTTTTTCATCTGTTTTTATATATCCCTCTTCATCTAACTTTAGGCCAAGAATTTTTGCTATCTGATTATTTGGCACATATCCAATAGCAATAAATACTCCATCAACCTCAAGTAGTTTTATTGAATTATCCTTTAGATTCTGTAATCTTACACCCCTAACACTTTCCTTTCCAATTATTTCTTTTATAATACTATTCCAATATATAGGGATATTTCTGTCAATTAAGCTCTTTTGAAGATACTTCTCTGCCCTTAATTGATCCCTTCTATGTACCAATGACACATTAGCTCCGATGCTATTTAAATAAAGGGCATCAGTAACTGCTGTGTTACCTCCACCGACTACTATAACCTTTTTGTTGTCCTTAAAGAGATAGCCATCACATGTTGCGCAATAGCTGACACCTTTCCCAAAAAGGGTATCTTCACCAGGAACATTTAGCCTCTTATTTTCTGCTCCAGTAGCAATTATTATGCCTTTAGCCTTATATAACCTTCTATTTGTCTTTAAATTAAAAATTTCCTGACCTTTCTCTATCTCTATGACCTCTTCTCCTTCAAATATATGTGTATATTGAATAGCCTGTTGATATATCATATCAACAAGCGTCCTTCCGGATATCTGGGTAAAGCCGGGATAGTTTTCTACAATCGGGGTAACAAGTACCTGCCCACCAACAATAGCCTTTTCAAGTATAACAGTCTTTAAGCCGCTTCTTCCTGCATAGATACCTGCTGTAAGTCCGGCAGGCCCACCCCCTATAATAATAGCATCAACCTCAACAACTTCTCCTAATACAGGGGCAAATATCTTTTCAGCAGAAGTAAGATTAATGACCTCCTCAACAAATATCTCAGCTGGCTTAAGACCTGTGCCAATAGGCACTTCATTAATAACTGTAAAAGGGACAGTTACTATATGGTATCTATCTATATAATCCCTGTTTTCATACATCTCTATTATCTCAGCATTTATAATTTTAGGCAATGCAATTGCTGCAGATATTGCATTTAATGCCTGCTGAGGGCAATAGGGGCATGTTGGTGAAACGAATACCTGAATATTACGTGTTTCTTTAAGCTGAAATAGCCTTTTCAAAGAATCATAGGGTATTATTGATCCCCTATTAGAGACAAGCAATATAGCCATTATCAATGTGCGACCCTCCTCACCAAGAGGGGAACCTATATAGCTTATTTTATATTTATCAGGAGAGATTAAAATCGTTGGAAATCTTTTTATATTTTTCTCTTTTGCTGTGTTACTACTTTCTTTATAAAACCTTGCATCTATCTTATTTGTAATCTTTGTAAGGGCTTTTATTAGTTCAGATGTAAATGCACTGAACTGGTCTTCTTCATCATCTCTGATAAAGACCTCAATAAGAACCTTTTCACCCATGTTTTTAAAGGTCTCTTTAAGTATATTTTTAGTTTCTTCAGGTAGTATATCTTTGAACTTTTTATCCATAAAAAAACCTTGTGGTAAAAGAGATGATTATTTATAGTATAATATCACATAATGAAAAAGGTTGGCTTTATATATGATGAAATATTCCTACTTCATGATACTCAATTTGGGCATCCTGAAAAGCAAGAAAGACTGATCTCGATTTTAAATTATCTTAAAAGTTTTAATCTATGGGATAGGGTTATACATATAAAACCTAGAAAGGCAGATTATAGTGATATCGCCCTTGTTCATACAGAGGGCTATATAGAAAAGATAAAAAACTTTACAACAGGATATTTGGATCCAGACACTTATGTATCAAAAAACACTGTTGAAGCTGCATTATACGCAGTTGGAGCAGTTATTGAGGCTATAGATAAATGTAAATCAGGAGAGATTCAAAGGGCTTTCTGTGCAGTTAGACCACCTGGTCACCATGCTGAGGCAGACAGGGGAATGGGCTTTTGTATTTTCAATAATATCGCTATAGGCGCAAGGTATTCACAAAAGATTGGGTATAAAAGGGTCTTCATTATAGATTTTGATGTTCATCATGGCAATGGAACACAACATATCTTTGATGAAGATGAAACTGTTTTTTTCTTCAGTACCCATCAATATCCCCATTATCCAGGTACAGGTTCAGAACAGGAAAAGGGAAAGGGAAAGGGATATGGTTTTACCTTTAATGTACCAATGCGTTCAGGATCAGGGGATAAAGAATATATATATATTTACAAAGACATTCTTCCAGAGATAGTTAAGAGGTTCAATCCAGACATTATATTAGTATCAGCAGGCTATGATATTAGAAAAGAAGACCCCCTCGCAGCCATCAGGGTATCAGGGGAAGGAATAAGGGGGATTGTAAATGGCATTATCTCTTGCTCTCCAGATATCCCTATAATATTTGCCCTTGAAGGGGGATATGACTTAGAGGCACTCGGAGAATCAGTAGCAATTACAATAGAAGAGATGATTAAATTATAGGCATTTAACCTAAACAATGCATTAGAGAAAAATACAAAAATATAATTATAATATCATATTATAACAAAGAGGTTAGCATGTCTAATGTAACTATAAGCATAGAAGAAGAGATGAAGGTGAGTTACCTTGATTACGCAATGAGCGTAATCATAGGGAGGGCGCTTCCTGAAATAAGGGATGGACTAAAACCTGTACAGAGAAGGATACTTTATGCGATGTTTAGAGAAGGGCTTTTGCCTGGAAAGAAATATTCAAAGTGCGCAGGAGTTGTTGGAGAGGTTCTAAAAAAATATCACCCCCATGGGGACACAGCAGTATATGATGCACTTGTAAGATTAGCCCAGGACTTTAATATGAGATATCCATTGGTTGATGGCCAAGGAAATTTTGGCTCAATTGATGGAGACCCCCCCGCTGCATACAGATATACTGAGGCTCGCCTTGCAAAGATTGCAGAAGAACTGCTAGCAGACATTGATAAGGATACAGTTGATTTTACATCTAATTTTGATGAAACCACAGAAGAGCCTGTTGTACTTCCTACGAGAATACCAAATCTTCTTATAAATGGATCTTCAGGAATAGCTGTTGGAATGGCAACAAATATCCCACCTCATAATCTTCAGGAGATAGTTGATGGCCTAATAATGCTCCTTGATAATCCAAATGCCACAATAAATGATTTAATGACTGTTATAAAGGGGCCTGATTTCCCTACTGGAGCAATGATTTACGGCACATCTGGGATTATAGATGCCTATTCACACGGCAGGGGATTGATTAAAGTAAGGGCTAAGGCAAGGATAGAAAGAGAGGCAAAAGGTGGAGAAAGTATTATTATAACAGAGCTTCCTTATCAGGTAAACAAGGCAAGGTTAATAGAGAAGATTGCAGAACTTGTTCGTGAAAAGAGGATTGAGGGCATCTCAGAGATAAGGGATGAGTCAGATAGGGATGGCATAAGAGTAGTATTAGAATTAAAAAGAGGAGAGGCCTCTCAGGTTATACTTAATAACCTTTATAAATTTACACAGATGGAATCTACCTTCGGCATAATTATGCTCTCCCTTGTGAATGGACAGCCCCGCATTCTTAATCTTAGGCGAATGCTGAATTATTTTCTCCAGCACAGAAGAGATGTCATCCTGCGCAGAACAAGATTTGAACTGAAAAAGGCAGAAGAAAGGGCACATATACTTGAGGGATTAAAGATAGCACTTGATCACTTAGATGAAATAATAGCACTTATTAGAGGGTCTAAGAACCCGGAAGAGGCAAGAAATGGATTAATGACAAACTATCCCCTCTCAGAGGTACAGGCACAGGCAATCCTTGATATGAAACTCCAGAGATTGACTGGTCTTGAGAGGGAAAAAATAGTAAAAGATTACGAAGATACTATTAAGGAGATAGAAAGATTAAAATCCATTCTCGAGAGTGAATATCTTGTGTCTCAGATTATAAAAGATGAACTTTTAGAGATAAAAAATAAATATGGAGATGAAAGAAGAACAGAGATTGTAGAAGAAACAAAGGAATTGACTATAGAAGACCTTATAACAGAAGAGGATATGGTAATAACTATATCTCACAAGGGATATATAAAGAGAAATCCCTTGTCTATTTTCAGAAGCCAGAGACGTGGTGGTAAAGGCTCTATTGGAATGGAAACAAGGGAAGAGGATTATGTTGAACAACTATTTATAGGATCTACCCATGATTATATGCTCTTTTTTAGCAATATGGGAAGGCTTTACTGGCAGAAGGTATATCAGATACCAGAGGCAGGTCGTTCAGCGAGGGGAAAGTCCCTTATTAGTCTTTTGCCTCTTTCAGAAGGAGAAAGGATTACAACTGCATTAAATGTAAAGGATTTTAAGAATGGCTATCTTGTAATGTTTACTAAGGCAGGGATAGTGAAAAAAACAAGCCTTTCAGAATATAGTAATCCGAGGGCAAAGGGCATAATAGCAATAAACCTTGACGAAGGCGATGAATTGATTGCTGTAAAAAGGACTACAGGAAGTAATGACATTATAATAGGAACTAGAAACGGACTTGCAGCAAGATTTAAAGAGGAAAATGTAAGGGCCGTAGGAAGGACTGCGCGCGGGGTGATTGGAATAAGGCTTTCTGAAAAGGATGAGGTAGTCTCTGCTGAGGTAGTTGAGGAAGGGATGACAATTCTTACTATTACAGAAAGAGGACTCGGTAAAAGGACAGAGATAACTGAATATCCTGTGCATGGCAGAGGTGGAAAGGGGGTAATTTCTATAAAAATTACAGAAAAAGGTGGCAAGGCAGTAGGTCTTATACAGGTAAGGGATGACAGCGAGATAGTCATGATAACAAGTAGTGGAAAGCTAATAAGGATGCCTGCTGCTAATATTCCTGTCCAGGGAAGAAATACACAGGGTGTTAAACTCATGGATATAGAGGCAGATGATAGAATAGTGAGCATAGGCAGGGTTTTAGAGGACCAATTATAAAATAACCAAGGAGGAACTGCAATGAAAGGTAATATCCTGATCGTTGATGATGAACAGATAGTTCTGAAAAGTTGTGAAAAGATACTTCAATCTGAGGGATACACAGTTGATACCACAACTTCCCCAAGATATGCAATTGATTTAATTGATAAAAAACAATATGACCTTGTAGTGACAGATATTAAAATGCCAGAAATAAATGGATTAGAGTTTATGAGACTTGTAAGGGAAAAGAACCCCGATATAAATATTATAGTGATTACGGGATATCCATCTCAGGAGAGTATTAAAGAGGCATTAAGTTTGAGAATAATAGACTATATTCCAAAGCCCTTTTCTCCTGCACACCTTCTTGAGGCTACAAACAATGCCTTTGAATTAAAGAAAAAGGGCATTGTTCCATCGCCGCATGTTGAGGATTATACTGAAGAGATAGCCTTAAAATTAGATGGGATAATAGCAAAGTATAAAAACAAGCCTGGAAGCCTAATACCTGTTCTTCATGAAACCCAGGAATTGATTGGTTATCTTCCTCCTGTTGTCCTTAGACACATTGCAAAGGGACTAAGATTACCTATAAGCATTGTTCATGGAGTGGTCTCATTTTATTCATTTTTTACGATGAAGCCCAAGGGCAAATATAATATAAGGGTATGTCTCGGCACTGCCTGTTATGTAAAGGGGGCTGAGGAGATTGTGAAAAAAATTAGTGAAGGTCTTAAGGCAGGTGTAGGTGAGGTAACAGCGGATAAGAAATTTTCTATAGAAACAGTTCGCTGTTTAGGGGCATGCGGGCTTGCTCCTGTTGTTGTTATAAATAAAGATACACACGGAGCAGTTAATCCCGTAAAGGTAATGGATTTATTAAAGGAGTATGAATAGAACTTATAGTGTTATGCTGATTTTAAACAATATATAGAGGAAGTCAAATAAACCCTTTGACTATACTCTTTAAAGAGGGGGTATTTTATGCCAAGATTGACTGTAGAGGACCTGAAAAAAATAAAGGAAAATTATAAAGCGACCTTAACCCTTAGAGAAGGTGGTTACAGGGCTAAGATAACAGTGCATATGGGAACATGCGGGATAGCAGCAGGTGCAAGAAAGGTTATGGAGGCTCTTATTGATGAGATGAGTAAAAATAATGTATCTGATGTTATTGTTACAACCTCAGGCTGTGCAGGTCTTTGCAGCAAAGAGCCAATGGCTACTGTAGAAATGGTTAATGAGCCACCTGTTAAATATGTCTCATTAAATGAAGACAAGATAAGAAGGATACTAAATGAGCATGTATTAAAGGGACATATTGTTGAGGATTATGCACTTGTAATGGGAAGTGAAACGGCTTATTAAATTAAAAGATATCTGATAATACTAGAAATTTTATGTCAACTCAAAGAGGTGAGAACTATGGAAAGAGTCAGAGCAAGTGTAATGCTTTGTGGTGGCACAGGCTGTATAGCCAGTGGCAGTCTGAAGCTGAAAAATGCCCTTGATAATGAACTGAAAAATAGGGGTCTTGAGAAGGAGATAAATGTAGTGCTTACCGGCTGTAATGGTTTTTGCGCTCAGGGTCCTGTTATGACCATTTATCCTGATGATATATTTTATGAAAAAGTTACTATAAAAGACATACCAATTATTGTAGAAGAACATTTTATAAAAGGAAGACCTGTAGAGCGTTTAATGTATAAAGAGCCTTTAAAAAAGCAGACTATACCATTAATGAGAGATATACCATTTTTCAGCTTGCAGGTTCTCAGGGCATTAAGAAACAAAGGTTTAATTGATCCTGAAAAGATAGATGAGTATATTGCGAGAGATGGTTATCAGGCTGCTGCAAAGGCTTTAACTGAGATGAGCCCAGAACAAATTATAGATGAGGTAAAAAGATCAGGATTACGAGGCAGGGGAGGCGCTGGATTTTTGACGGGGTTAAAGTGGGAGTTATGTGCAAAGGTTAAAGGTGATCAAAAGTTTATCCTGTGCAACGGAGACGAGGGTGACCCAGGTGCATTTATGGATAGAAGCATAATGGAGGCAGATCCACATGTAGTTCTTGAGGGTATGATAATCGGGGCAAAGGCAATTGGAGCAAATAAGGGGTATATATATGTAAGGGCAGAATATCCACTGGCTGTTCAAAGATTACAGCTTGCAATAGAGCAGGCAAAGGAGTATGGATTGCTTGGAAAAGACATACTCGGTACTGGATTTGACCTTGATATAGAGATATATCTTGGTGCAGGCGCATTTGTTTGCGGTGAAGAGACTGCTTTGATGAGATCTATAGAAGGGAAAAGGGGGATGCCAAGACCAAGACCGCCGTTTCCTGCACAGAAGGGCCTTTGGGACAAGCCATCAGTTCTCAATAATGTTGAGACCTTTGCAAACATACCACAGATAATATTAAATGGAGCTGATTGGTATAGGAGCCTTGGCACAGAAAAATCAACAGGCACAAAGGTATTTGCCCTCAGCGGCGCTATAAATAATATTGGTCTTATTGAGGTGCCAATGGGCATTCCCTTAAGAAAGATAATATTTGACATTGGCGGAGGCATACCAAAGGGTAGAAAATTTAAGGCAGTACAGCTTGGTGGACCTTCTGGTGGCTGTATACCCGAACATCTCCTGGATACACCTGTTACATATGAAGATATTGTTCAGACAGGCGCTATTGTTGGTTCAGGAGGTATGGTTGTAATGAATGACCTTAATTGCATGGTAAGTGTGGCTAAATTCTTCCTTGAATTTACAACTGATGAATCTTGCGGCAAATGTCCTCCATGCAGGATTGGCACTACTGTTATGCTTGACCTTTTAACTAATATCACAGAGGGTAAAGGTAAAGAAGGTGACATTGAACTCCTTGAAGACCTTTCTAATGATATTATTTCAACATCTCTTTGTGGTCTCGGCCAGACTGCTCCAAATCCAGTTCTCACAACAATTAAATACTTTAGGGATGAGTATGAATCACATATTAAAGATAAATGGTGTAAGACAGGAGTATGCAAGGAATTATGCACCTTTTATATTGATGAGGAGAAGTGCAAGGCCTGTGGGGCTTGTAAAAGGGTATGCCCTCAGGCAGCAGTAATTGGTGAAAAAAAGGTTCCCCATAAGATTATTCAAGAAAAGTGTATTCAGTGCCGTTCATGTTATGAGGCATGTAAGTTTGATTCAATAAAGATAGGTCCAAGAAGCATGAGGGAAAAGCTTATGGAGACTACTGACCAAGAGGCGCTTAAAGAGAAACAGATAATGGCCTTAGCAGGCGCTGAAGATCAATAGGAGGTATATTTATGATAGAGCTTACTATAAATGGGAAAAAAATTCAGGTTGAACAAGGGCTAACAATACTTCAGGCTGCTCAGAAAAATAATATATATATTCCTAATATGTGCTATGACAAGAGGTTAAAGCCCTATGGCGGTTGCAGAATTTGTTTAGTAGAGTTAGAGGGTCAGAAAAGGCTTTTCGCTTCATGTTCTACTCCTGCTGAAAATGGGATGGTTGTTTATACTGAGACACCGAGACTGCAGAAGGCAAGAAGAACTGTTCTTGAGCTTATTCTGCTTCATCATCCATTAGATTGCCCTGTATGTGACAAGGCTGGAGAGTGCGATCTACAGGACTTAGGATATAAATACGGACCAACAAAACCGAGATTCTTTGCAGAAAGAAAACATGACCCTGAAAGATTAGATGCGCCAATTGTTGAAAGAAATCCTAATAGATGTATCCTTTGTGGAAAATGTGTAAGGATATGTTATGAACATCAGGGAGTGGGTGCTATAGAGCTTATAGGACGTGGTTTTAAGACAAAGATAAGCCCTGCCTTTGAAGAGACGCTCAATTGCGAGTTCTGTGGGCAATGCATTGATGCCTGTCCTGTCGGAGCTCTGGGAAGTAGGAATTTCAGACACCGCTCAAGGGTATGGATGATGGAAGAATTCCAGACAATATGCCCTTATTGCGGATGTGGATGCACTACTAATGTTAGTATTAGAGATGGAAAGATAGTAAGGGCAAGGGGCAAAGAAGACATAGGGATAAACGAAGGAAATCTCTGCAGCAAAGGTAGGTTCGGTTTTGACTATATATATTCAGAAAATAGGCTTAAAAGCCCAATGATAAAAAAGGAGGGTTCCCTAATATCTGTATCATGGGATGAGGCACTAAGATATGCATCTAAGAGGCTTGAGTCTATAAAAGAGAAATACGGCCCATCGGCGATTGGTGCAATAGGCTCACAGAGATGCACCATAGAAGACAACTATATGCTACAGAGATTTATGAGAGATATTATTGGCACAGACAACATAGATTCAGCAGCAAGATTTGGATATGCAAAATATGCAACGGCAATTAAAAATGCATTTGGTCTTGATTTTCATCCAATAAAATGGAAATCACCACTTGAGGCTGATTTCATACTTGTTATAGAGTCAGATATAACATCTACTCTCCCTGTATGGGGGTTAAATTTTATACAGGCAAGGCATAATGGCGCTAAGCTTGTAGTTGCTGATCCCAAGGAAACAAAGCTTGCAAGGTGGAGCACTGAATGGCTAAGGATAAGACCAGGTTCAGGCATCGCCCTTTTAAATGGCATTATGAATGTAATTTTAGAGGAGGGTCTTTACGATAGCAGTAAGGTTAAAGCGATCCCTAATTATGACTCCTTTATTAATAGTATTAGGGAATTTACCAGTGAAAGGGCCTCAAATATTACAGGATTATCTATTGAAGAGATCAAAAACCTTGCAATGGCCTATGCGTCCTCTAAAAAGAGGCTACTCTCTTTAACATCAAATGCCTTAGAAAATACAAAAAGCATAGACACAATACTCGCAGCAGCAAATCTTGTCCTTCTTATGGGAGATAATATTGATACTATTCAGGTTCCAGCAGAATATTCTAATACACTCGGGACATGGATGTGTGGGGTCAAACCTATTTCTGATGGAATGGATGCCTTTAAAATGCTCTATGGACATGGCAATATTAAGGCTTTATATATTATGGGAGAAAATCCTCTCGTGACCTTTCATGATACATTAAGGATTGAAAATACATTAAAGGATATGGAATTGCTTATTGTTCAGGATATATTCCTTACTGATACCGCAAAGATTGCAGATGTGGTTTTTCCTGCTTCAAGTTGGGGAGAGAAGGAAGGATTGTTTATGTCAGCTACAGGTAATATACAGGAGATACGCAAACTCTCTCCTGAGACAAGGGGGACTATGCCTGACTGGAAGATCTTTATTGAACTTGCAAAGGCAATGAATAAGGATATTGGCATTAGTAGCATCTCTGATATAAGATCAGCAGTTGAGGGTATAATTATACACGAGAAAAAGGATATGACTCCTTCTTTTAACATAGCTTCATATAAGGTAATAGATAATATAAGTGATGATTATCCATTGCTTCTTGTTACATCTAATATCCTTCAGCACTCAGGGGCACTGTCTGTGCTTTCAAAAAATCTTGATACCGTAGTATCTGATGCCTATTTACAGGTAAATGTGAAGGATGCAAAAAAATACAATATAAAAAATGACCATTATGTTAAGGTTAAATCAAAAAAGGGAGAGGTATTTTTAAAGGCAATGGTATCTGATGAGGTAATGGAAGGAACAGTCTTTGCACCTATTCATTTTGCCCATGCAAAGGTTAATACACTAACATATCCATCCTTAAATGGTGAAATACCTTTACTTCCTGTAAGTATAGAGGCAGTGTAGATAGATATATATATGTCATCTTTAAATAACAAACTTATACCTATATGTGCATGGTGCAAAAAGATAAGGGTAGAAAATGAGTCATGGGAGCAGATTGATAAATATCTATCCGACAAGGGTATCGCTACATTTACCCATAGTATGTGTCCAGATTGCGCTGACAAGATATTTGAGAAAAAGGTCTATCTTGAAAGTTATCAAAATATCTGCAAGGCAATCAGTTCATCCCTTTCCCTAAATGAGGTTTTAAATCTAATAGTAACAAATGCTGTGAAGGTGATGAATGTAAAGGCATGTATGCTGAGGCTTTTAAACAAGGAAACACAGAAATTGGAGGTTGCTGCCTATTATGGCTTGTCTGAAAAATATGTGAATAAAGGACCTGTTGATTATGACAAGAGCATTGAGGATGCCCTATCTGGAAAACCAGCATCAGTCTATGACATTACCTTTGATAAAAATGCAAAATATCGGAAAGAGGCAGAAGAAGAAGGAATAAGAAGTATCCTTTCAATTCCAGTTAAGTTTAAAGGCGATGTTATTGGTGTTCTCAGGATGTATACATCAGAACCCATTAAGTATAATGCTGAAGATATGAAATTCATGACAGCTATTGCAGAGCAGGCTGCCATAGCAATTGTTAATGCAAGGACCTTTGAGGCAACTGTATCACGGGCTAAAGAATATCTCAGGGTTTTTCAAGAGGTTACAAAGGCTGTAAGTTCTACCCTGAGGTTAAAAGATGTTCTTAATCTTATAGTAAGAAAATTACCTGAGGTTATGAATCTAAAGGCAGCAACAATAAGGCTGCTTGATGAGACCGAAAAAAAATTAGAATTAGTTGCTTCATATGGGCTTAGTGAGAAATATCTCAGCAGGGGACCTGTTGATACAGAGGAAAATATAAAAAATGCATTACAGACAATACCTGTTGCTATATACGATGTTACTACAGATCCGCGGGTTCATTATCAAAAGGAGGCATTGGAAGAGGGTATAAAGAGCATGCTTACCCTCCCGATAATTGCGAGGGGTAAGGTTATAGGAGTTTTAAGGCTGCTTACAGATCAGTATCGTCACTTTTCAGATGAAGAGATATCATTTTCTGCCTCCCTTGCTGAGGTATGTGGAACAGCTATCCAGAATGCAAGGATGTATGAGCAGATAGAACAGCAAGCCAGCAGAATAGCCAAGCAGTGATTTTTATTAATAAATAATATTTTTAGTTTTTTGCTCCTTAACCGCATTTTATTAATGAATCCAAAATAATATACTAATCTTAATATTTAATATTATCAGATATGTAATTTCACCTTTAGATTTAATTTATAAGATGAATAGTTTAATAAAAAGAAGGATACGTAAAATTGTAAAAGATACCTTTGAAGAAAAAGAGGACATCATTGCTATTGAAAAAAGGCTCAGGATTTCAGTAAATGGAAAAGAGGTCCTAAGCCTTTATTGCACCCCTCTCATGGTAAGGGAGCTTATAGTTGGGCTGTTTTTGTCAGAGGATATCATTAAGGGAAACTGGTGTGCTGAGAGGATGTCAATAGAATATGGGGATGATATTTTTGTTGATATACCTGCAGAAGGTCAGATAAATACAGAGGGGGCAGTTATAACATCAGGATGTATAGGAGGTATGACTATTCCAATAAGGGTAGGGCTAAAAAGGATAGAGGATCCCTTTGAAATTAGATCACAGGATTTAAAGGATATATTTAAGAGATTCCAGGACATATCCGAGCTTTATAAGATTACTGGTTGTATTCATAGCGCTGCACTTAGCGATGGCAAGAATATTATCTGTCACGCAGAGGATATAGGCAGACATAATGCTGTAGATAAGGTAATAGGTTATGCAATTCTGGAAAATTTACCCTTTTCAGGTAAGATATTGCTTGCCAGCGGTAGATTATCATCAGAGATGGTATCAAAGTGTTCTAAGTGGGGGATTCCTATAGTAGCAAGTAGGACATCCCCCACAAGCCTTGCCCTTGATATTGCAGAAAAAAGTGGTATAACTGTTGTTGGATTTATAAGGGCTGATAGGATGAATGTTTATACAAATCCACAGAGGATAATTTAAAAATTTAGACAAATAGAATGTCTAACCTATATTAAATTCCTGCTTTGTTAGAAATTTTAAATGAATTTTTTCGAATTAAACCTTAATGGCTGATGATAAGATTTGGTTTTGCCTGCGCTATATAGTATAATCTACAAATCATTGTATATATTGCTTTTACAAATCATAATTATGGATGACGAACATAAGTTTTGAGGTAAAATAGTGTCCGAACTTACACCTTTAATGAAGCAGTTTTTCAGTATCAAAGAGAAATATCAGGATGCAATTGTACTTTTTAGGCTAGGAGACTTTTATGAGATGTTTGGCGATGATGCAAAGATAGCATCAAATATATTACAGATAGCCCTTACAAGCAGGGATAAGGGTAAGGATGACCCTATCCCGATGTGTGGTATTCCATACTTTTCGGTTGATAACTATATATCTAAACTTATAAAGGCTGGTCATAAGGTTGCCATATGCGAGCAGGTAGAGGACCCAAAGTTAGCAAAGGGCATTGTTCAGAGAGAGGTTGTAAGGGTAATAACTCCTGGAACACATATACCTGAACAACCAAATGCTAATGCCTACATAATGAGCCTATTCCCTTACCAAAATTTACTCGGCATTACTATTGCGGATCTTTCTACAGGGGAATTTATCGTTTATGAAACTGATAAGCCAGTAGAAGACGAGATAGGACGATTTGATCCCATAGAGATACTTGCGCCGAAAAGTTTGATTGATAACATGCATTATAAGAGGATATTTAAGGGATTATATGTCTCTTTTTATGATGACTGGTTTTTTGATTATGCCGAGGCATACAAGGCCCTTTTAAGATATTTTAAGGTATCATCTCTTGATGGATACGGACTTAGTGGCATGAATGCAGCTATATCATCAGCTGGCGCAATAATAAGCTATCTTCAGGAGTCTCAAAAGATCCTTTCCTTTAAAAGGATTACGGTATTAAATCAATTATCCTATATGTTCCTTGATGCCTCAACAAAGAGAAACCTTGAACTCCTTGAAAATCTTAAAGATGGATCAGTTGAAGGATCTCTCCTTTGGGTGTTAGATGAGACCCTTACACCTATGGGAGGCAGATTTATGAGAAATGCTATAACAAAGCCATTACTATCAAGAGAAGATATAATGAAAAGGATAGAAGCTGTTGAAAGCCTGATTGTGGATTATGAATTAATGGAGGAACTAAGAACCACCCTAAGAAAAATACAAGATATGGAGAGATTGACATCAAGAATATTAAGAAGTTCAGCTTCCCCAAGGGATTTAATAGCCCTTAAGAATTCCATTGAATATTTACCGAGGATTAAAAAGGCGCTATCAACCTCTTCAAATGACTATATAAAAGAGATTAGCAAGACAATCTCTGAATTGACAGAATTAAAAGAACTTATTGATTTTAGCATCATTGATAATCCACCCCTTAATGCAAGGGATGGAGGAATAATAAAAAAGGGGTTTAATAAAGATGTAGATGAGTTAAGGAATATTTCAATAAATGCAAAGGACATTATTTCAAGGATTGAGGCTGAGGAGAGAGATAGGACAGGCATATCTTCCCTGAAAATAGGTTTTAATAAAGTCTTTGGATATTATATAGAGATAACAAAGCCTAACCTACACCTTGTTCCTCAAGATTACATTAGAAAACAGACCCTTGCAAATTGTGAGAGATTTATCACATCTGAGCTTAAGGAATATGAGACAAAGGTCCTTCATGCAGAGGATCGGTTAAAAGATCTCGAATATAGCATATTTCAGGATATTATGGTTAAGATTCAGAAATTTTCTGATCAATTATATGAAACCTCTAAACAAATAGCCCTGTTAGATTTTCTTTTATCTTTAGCTATAGTTGCTAAGAGATATAATTATGTGAAGCCTGTAATTACTGAAGATGACACTATTGAGATAATAGATGGAAGGCATCCTATAATAGAGAGGATGATCAATGATCGGAGATTAGAAATAGTCCCTAATATGGATGAAAAGTTTATACCAAACAGTGCGCTTATTGATTGTAGGGATAATAGACTGTTGGTTATTACCGGACCGAATATGGCAGGAAAGTCTACATACATGAGACAGGTTGCACTAATCGTTTTAATGGCACAAATAGGCTCTTTTGTGCCTGCTGAAGAGGCAAAGATAGGGATAGTTGACAGGATATTTACAAGGATCGGGGCATCTGACTATATAACCAAGGGACAGAGCACATTTATGGTGGAGATGATAGAGACTGCAAATATTCTAAATAATGCCACTAAAAGGAGTCTTGTTATTATTGATGAGGTTGGAAGGGGGACAAGTACCTTTGACGGCATAAGCATTGCTTGGGCAATTGCAGAATATCTTGTAAATAATTTAAAATGCCGAACACTATTTGCCACACACTATAATGAACTGACAGATCTTTCATTAAATTTAGAGGGTGTTAAAAATTATAATGTTATTGTTAAGGAATGGGGAGAGGAGGTAATCTTTTTAAGAAAGATAGAAAAGGGGGCAGCTGATAAGAGTTATGGGATACAGGTTGCAAGGCTTGCTGGCCTGCCTGACAGTGTTATAGAAAAGGCAAAATCTATATTAAGTAAATTAGAGAGAAAGGAACTTAACACATTAGTCCCGCGGGCTTCCCAGTTGGATCTCTTTTTTTCGGGTGACCCAATAATATTAGAGTTGCTAAACATTGATTTAGAAAGGATTACCCCCCAAAGGGCACTAAAAAAACTTATTGAACTAAAGAAAAGGGCACAAAATTTACAATGACACTCTTGTTATTTACTCTCTTAGGTATTTATAGTTGAAAAGGCTCGGTGTTCATACATCAATCTTAGGAGGTATCCATCTTTCCCTTGAAAGGGCAAGAAAACTTGGGTGTAACACTGTTCAGATCTTCTCCCACAACCCTAGACAATGGAAAGTTAGAAGGATTCCAGAAAAAGATGTCATTGAATTCAATATAAATAGAAAGAATTATGATATCAACCCTATATATATCCATACCTCCTATCTTATAAACCTTGCCTCTTTAGATAGTTATGTTCTTAAGAAATCAATAGATCTACTTATAAAGGAGATGGATTTGGCTGATTTATTAGGGGCAGATTATGTTATCCTTCACACAGGAAGGGCCTCTGACAATAAAGTCATAGGCCGTAAAGTGGCAATAGAATCCCTAAAAACGGTGTCTAAAAAGAGAAGATGGAATGCAAAACTTCTCCTCGAAAATACAGCAGGACAAAGGGGAGATATATCATCTTATATGAATGAGATTGCTGATCTTATAAATGAAGTAGGTTATTCCTTGATAGGAGGGGTATGTATTGATACTTGTCATGCCTTTGCAGCTGGTTATCAGATAGATGTTGAAAAAGGTCTAACAAGATTAATAGAGGAGATAAGGCTATATATAGGTTTAGAAAATGTTAGACTTATCCATCTAAACGATTCAAAAAAGGGACATAGTTCATTTATTGACAGGCATGAACATATTGGAATGGGCAAGATTGGAAGGGAGGGATTAAAAAGATTCATTAATAACCCTTTATTAAGGGATATCCCCTTAATATTGGAGACACCTAAAAAAAGTGAAGATGATGATAAGAGAAATCTTAAGATCGTTAGAGATCTAATGAAAGGAGATTAAGAGAAAATTTCTGTGCCTATTCCTTCCTTAGTAAATATTTCTATCAATAGTGAGTGAGGAACCCTTCCATCTATGATATGGATCTTTTTAACCCCAGAATCAATTGCCTTTATGCACGACTGAACCTTCGGAATCATTCCCCCAGAGATTATACCATTATCAATAAGTTTTTTTATCTCCCTTTTATTAAGGGAGGAGATAACCTTATTTTCCTTGTTTTTTATGCCTTCTACATCTGTCAGTAATATCAATTTCTCTGCCCTCAGAGATGAGGCTATGGCAGCAGCAACATAGTCTGCATTAATATTAAAGGCTTCTCCATTCTTTCCTACGCCAATTGGTGCAATGACAGGGATAAATCCATCCCTCTCGAGGGAATCCAATATCTGTGGTTCAATTGATTCTACCTCTCCAACCAAGCCTATATCTATTGTTTCTTCATCACCAGTGTCTGCAAATTTCTTTATAAACTTCTTTTTTGCCCTAATCAAGCCCCCATCCTTTCCACTTAATCCAACAGCCTTTCCACCATGATTGTTTATAAGGGCAACTATCTCTTTATTTATGAGGCCACCTAGGACCATTTCTACAATATCCATAGTCTCTTTATCTGTTATGCGTTGTCCATGGATGAATAGTGGTTCCTTACCCATCTGCTTCATAATCTGGCTTATCTTCGGACCTCCTCCATGAACAATGATCGGCTTTATCCCGATATAATTTAAAAGCACCACATCTTGTGCAAAGGAGTCTTTTAATCTTTCCTCTACCTGCGCTGCGCCTCCATATTTTATAACAAAGGTTTTACCATAAAAATTGCGAATGTATGGCAACGCCTCAATAAGAACATTTGCCTTTTCAACAAGATTTTCCATAGGTTTTATCCTTCTGCCTATCAAATATTTATTTTTTTATTAAAAGATATTTTAGCATATATTGAAATTAAAATTTGTTAATCTAAATATAATATAGCCTTTGATAATGGTAGGTAGTATATAAAATTTATGTTTAGGAATTAGGAGATGATACAGTACGTTCAATTTTTCCCTACTTATAGATGTAATAGGGCATGTAAGTTCTGTTTTAATAGAGGACTTGGATCCTTAGATTTTCCAGAAGAAAAGATAGAGGTAATATTAAATATACTTAAAGAGAATAATATTTACAATCTTGACATTCTTGGGGGAGAACCCTTTTTGTATGATGGACTTAATAGTCTGGTAGAAAAGGCAGTTAAAAAGGACATTATTGTAACTATAAGCACTAATGGAAGTTTATTAAATAAATTGAGGGAATTTATATATTTATTAGGTGGTACCAATTTTCACATTGGTGTATCTTTAAACGATAAAATATCCGATGATTTACTATCCTTAATTGTTGAGCATAGGCTCTGGATAAAAAGCGTTATAAGACGAAGACAATACGTAAAAGAAGAGATTATAGGGCTTGCAAGGTCCCTTAATTTGAGATACTATCTTATATTTATGGATGCAGTTAATAAAAGTAATTTGGCAGAGACAGTCCCATTTTATGAATTTATGAATTTTGTAGAAAAAATAAAAGGGGACTACGATTTTGAAGGGGTTTTTCCTGTATATTGTAAGGGCTTCATAGATAGTAATAAGGTTTATAGGTGTCCAGCTGGCACAGAGAAGATATCTATAATGCCTAATGGAGATGTTTATCCATGCTATCTTTTTTTCAGATTAAGAGGATTTTGTCTTGGTAATATCTTTTCAGATCCTTTAGAAAGGATTTTAACCTCGCCAAGGTTAAATTTTTTTAAAGAGTTTAAAGGTAATTTATGTATTAATAAAAATTGTGCTTTTTATAAGGCATGTAATGGTGGTTGTCCAGCTCATAGCCTTATTCATTATGGAAATTTAAAAGCTTTAGAGCCAAGATGTTTTAAGGGTTTATAAAGATTTAGAACCCAATTCTTCAAAACAGGGAATACAGAGGATTTTACCATCTTTTAATCTTGCCTTTGGCTCAGCAACCTTTTCCCCACAGGATTGACACTTAAGACTCTGATAAATTCTTGCCATGTGCGGGAGTGTGAGGATAAGCCTCTGTATCTTAAAGATCTCTGAATCAGGTGAATCAAGAATGATTTTTGTTTTTTTTGATTTTCTTTCATTAATTACTTTTAGGACCTCTTCAGTGTGGTCGCCCTTTAAGTATCTTTTCCACATCTCTTTTTCATATTCTGTCTCCTCTGGAAACGGTATATCTATGGAGATTCTGACAGCTTCACCTGAAGGCCTTTTTATAAATGAATAGACCTGTTTTCCATAATCTCTGAATATGAGGTTTCCCTTTCCAAAGGTGCATCCAGTCATTACCTGTATAGCATCAACTGCACAGGAATCATTTTCAACAATCGCAACTAATTCCTCATCCTCTGATATGTCTTCCATTTTTAGCTCTCTTAATGCTGCTAATGAGACCCTGTAGCCCATTGCAAGACCAGGACAACTATGACCATGAAATTTCACAACATCCTCGTAAGATTTCATTTTTGATCCCCCATTAAAGAATATACCTGCTTAAGTCTTCATCCTTAACTACATCAAAGAGTTTATTTCTCACATACTTTCTGTCAATTAGGACCTCTCCTTTTTTCATATCAGGTGCCTCAAAGGATATATCCTCAAGTAGCTTTTCAAGCACTGTATGTAATCTTCTTGCACCTATATTCTCAGTTTTTTCATTAACAGTAACTGCTATCTCTGCGATCTCATCTATAGCGTCATCAGTAAATTTAAGTGTTATATTTTCTGTTTCAAGGAGAGCTATATACTGTTTTATAAGTGCATTATGGGGTTCAGTAAGAATTCTAATAAAATCCTCTTTGCCCAGTGGTTCTAATTCTACCCTTATAGGAAATCTTCCCTGAAGCTCAGGGATAAGGTCTGAGGGTTTTGCTATATGGAATGCACCTGCAGCAATAAAAAGTATGTGTTCCGTTCTTACAGGTCCATATTTTGTAGCTACAGTTGAGCCTTCTACAATTGGTAGCAGGTCTCTCTGAACACCCTCTCTGGATACATCAGGACCATGACCATATCCTCTGCTTGCAATCTTATCTATCTCATCTATGAATACTATCCCAGCCTGTTCTACCCTCTCAATAGCCTCCTTAGTTACCTTCTCCATATCTATAAGCTTATTTGCCTCTTCTTGAGTAAGCATTGTTAATGCATCGGGAACCTTAACCTTTTTTCTTTTGGTCTTTTCAGGCAAAAAGCTTCCAAGCATCTCCTTGAGATTAATCTCAAGCTCTTCTAATCCTACATTAGAGATAACTCCGAAGGGCATTATCTTTTCTTTTATCTCTATATCTACATATCTGTTGTCAAGTTTTCCTTCTCTTAATTGATCCCTTAATCTTTCTCTGGTCTCTTTGTAGCTTTCCTTATCCTCTTCTGTTGTTACTCCTTTAGCAGGTTTAATAGGAAATAAAAGATCAAGTAATCTATCCTCTGCAAGTGCCCTGGCCTTTTCATGTATCTTTTCCATATGCTCTGATTTAACAATATTCATAGAGATCTCTGTGATGTCTCTTATCATTGATTCCACATCCCTTCCCACATATCCTACCTCTGTAAACTTTGATGCCTCAACCTTCAGAAAAGGGGCGTTAACAAGCCTTGCAAGCCTGCGGGCAATCTCTGTTTTTCCAACACCTGTGGGGCCTATCATAATAATATTTTTTGGTAGGACCTCATCTTTTAAATCTGGGGATAATTTCTGCCTCCTCCATCTGTTTCGTAATGCAATAGAAACAGCCTTTTTTGCCTTGTCCTGACCAATAATGTACTTGTTAAGTTCTTCAACGATCCTTTTTGGTGTTAAGTTGTCCATTTAATTATTTTCCCCTCCGTAAAATATTTATATTCCTATTTAGCAGATTAGATTATAGTTCTTCTAATACTATGTTTTTATTTGTATAAATACATATATCAGATGCTATACCCATAGCCTTTTTTACTATATCAGTAACGGTAAGATCTGTATTTTCATATAATGCCCTTGCTGCAGCCTGCGCAAAGGGGCCTCCTGATCCTATGGCTGCTATACCACCTTCTGGTTCTATGACATCTCCTGTACCAGAGAGAATAAAGGTATGTTCGCTATCAGCAACGATAAGCAATGCTTCAAGCCTTCTTAAGACCTTGTCAGTCCTCCAATCCTTAGCAAGCTCAACAGCAGCCCTTGTAATATTTCCTCTATATGTCTCAAGCTTAGATTCAAATTTTTCAAATAATGTAAAGGCATCTGCGGTTGCACCTGCAAAGCCAGCAAGTATTTTATCATTATACATCTTTCTTATCTTTTTAGCATTATGCTTTAATATGGTATTACCCATTGTTACCTGTCCATCGCTTGCAATAGCAACCCTTCCATTCCGTCTTACACAAAGAATTGTGGTTCCGTGAAACATATATCCTCCTTAATTATTAATTGTTATGACACATGATATTATGATTATACGCTATCTTTGTCTGTTAATGGATGAGCTTTGTCATAGATTTCTAAGAGGTGTTTTATATCAACATGGGTATATTTCTGAGTCGTTGAGAGTGATGAATGACCCAGTAACTCCTGTATGACACGCAGATCTGCTCCTTCATGAAGTAAATGGGTAGCGAATGTGTGCCTTAATGTATGAGGACCTATCTGACCCATTATACCAATCTTTCGGGCGTATTTTACCACAATCCTTCTTATTTGTCTGTCTGTTAGTCTTCCTCCATTTCTGTTTAAAAAAAGGGCAATATTATTATCAGAAATAACCTTCTTCTTTTTAAAAAGTTTTCTTTCTATTATATATAATTTTAGAGAATCTATTGCCTTTTTCCCAACTGGCACAATCCTTTCTTTTTTACCTTTACCCCTTACCTTAACAAGACCTTCCTTTATATTAAGGTCTTCTATGTTAAGACCTGATATCTCGCTAACTCTAAGCCCGCTGGAATAAAGGAGTTCAAGTATTGCCCTATCCCTTGTGGGAATAATACCGATCCCTTCAGGGGCCTGCACAAGCTTGAATACGTCATCTATGCTAAGAAAATTTGGCAGATGAATAGCTGTCTTTGGCGCAGATACAAGTTTTGCCTGATTGTTTTTTACATATCCTTCTTGATAGAGGTATCTAAAAAAAGAGCGCAATGTAGCAAGTTTCCTTGAGACAGTTGCCTTTGTCTTGCCTGATGCTATTTGTGAAGATACAAACCCTCTTATGTCAATCATATCAATATCCTCAGGATTCAAATTGCAATATAAAAAGAAGTCTTTTAGATCTCTTCTGTATGCTTTAATTGTATGCATTGACATATTTCTCTCGATCTCCAAAAATTTCAAAAAACCTTCTATATAAGTATTTACTTTATCTGACATGATTTAATATAATCTTTCCAGTCATCTAATGCAATTTGCACTATTTTTTCCCGCCTTAAATTTTTATCCCTTATATTTAATATATCTTGGTTAACTGATATTAATCCAAAATTTATATTGCTTGGCTGAAACGATTTTGGATCAGATTTTGTGATGTGTCTCAGCAGTGCACCATGGGCAGTGCGTTCAGAGGGTATAAGAGGTTCTAAATTTAATAACCTCCTTGCAGTATTAATCCCGCACAATAATCCCATAGCAGTGGATTCTATATATCCCTCTACACCAGTAATTTGACCCGCAAGATATAAATTATTTTTTCTTTTAAGAGACAAATCAAGATTCAGATGAATAGGAGAATTTATATATGTATTCCTGTGGATACTGCCAAATCTTAAAAACTCAGCATTTTCAAGCCCTTTAATCATTCTGAATACCCTTTTTTGTTCAGACCATTTCAATCTCGTCTGAAAACCCACCATGTTAAAAGCGGTCTTTTCTTTGTTTTCACTTCTTAATTGAACAACTGCATAAGGAATCTTGCCTGTTGATGGATCAGGAAGACCTATAGGCCTTAAGGGACCAAACCTCAAGGTATTTATACCTCTTCTAGCCATTACCTCAATAGGCATGCAACCCTCAAAGACCTTTTTGTCTTCAAACTCTCTTGCCGTTACAGTATCTGCCTCTATCAAGGCATTATAAAAATTGTAATACTCTTCTTTAGTTAAAGGGCAGTTTATGTAATCATCACTACCTTTACCATATCTTGAGGATGAGTAGACTTTTGAATAATCAATGCTCATAGCATCGATTATAGGTGCTATTGCATCATAAAAATATAAATTGTCTTCACCAATAATAGATTTTAGAGCCTCTGCCAATTTTTGAGATGTTAATGGGCCAGTGGCTATTATTGAGATGCCCTCTGGAATTTCTGTAACCTCTTTACGGATAACCCTAATCTTTGGATGTCTCTCAATAGCTTGAGTAACAAATTCTGAAAAGAGAATTCTATCAACTGCAAGGGCAGAGCCGGCAGGTATTTCTGTTCTTTTAGCAGCCTCAATAATCAGTGAACCAGCTATCTCAAGCTCTTTTTTTAAAAGACCAGCGCCTGTATTAATCTCTTTAGATCGAAGTGAGTTAGAGCAAACAAGTTCAGAAAGTAAAGGGGTTTTGTGTGCCTCTGTCATTTTTTCTGGTCTCATCTCAAAAAGTATTACATTTATACCGAGATTAGCAGCCTGCCATGCTGCCTCGCAGCCTGCCAGTCCCCCTCCAATAATAATAAGCTCAGCCATATTCTATCACGAAAAAAAGATGCCTACTTTTATCAATTTTATATTGACATTATGCTATGACTATTGATATAAATAATAACCTATGATTAACAAAACTGAAAAGATATGGATGGATGGGAGATTTGTAAATTGGGATGAGGCAAATGTTCATATACTCACCCATACAATTCATTATGGATTAGGAGTATTTGAAGGTATCCGTTGTTATAACACTCCAAAGGGACCTGCTATTTTTAAACTGGATGAACATATTAGGAGACTATTTAAATCAGCCCATATCTTTCTTCTCAATATACCTTTTACGATAGAGGAAATAAAAAAAGCAGTAATAGAAACAGTAAAGGTCAATAAACTTAAGGAATGTTACATAAGACCGATTGTTTATATTGGCTACGGGGCAATGGGATTATATCCTAAATCTAATCCAATAAATGTGGCAATTGCTGCATGGCCATGGGGTGCATATTTGGGAGAGGAAGGCCTTGAAAAGGGCATCAGGGTGAAGGTTTCTTCATTTGTAAGAAATCATGTGAATTCATCTATGACAAGAGGAAAGGTTTGTGGTTATTATGTCAACTCCCAATTAGCAAAGAGAGAAGCTATTTCCTGCGGATATGATGAGGCATTGCTGCTTGATACTGAGGGATATGTATCAGAGGGAAGCGGTGAAAATATATTTATAGTAAGAAATGGTACATTAAAAACAACGCCATTAACATCTATACTTGAGGGAATAACAAGGGATAGCATAATCACTATTGCAAAGGATTTAGGCATTGAGACTAAAGAAGAACGCTTTACAAGGGATGAGGTTTATATTGCTGATGAGGCATTCTTTACTGGAACAGCAGCTGAGATTACACCAATAAGAGAGCTTGATGGCAGGTTAATTGGGGATGGTGTGGCAGGGAAGATTACTAAGAAATTACAATCAACCTTTTTTAGTATTGTTAAAGGAAGGAATAAAAAATATCAATCATGGTTAACCTATGTTAAGTGAATAAATGTTTTTTCGTAAAAAGGGCGTCCTTATTAAGGACGCCCTTTTTTTTAAATTATTTCTTGTGACATTTTCCGCAATCTGCTGGGTTATTAGTAGCAAATGCCTTTTTCCCATCATGACATGCGCCGCAATTTTCACCTTTATCCATTGAAGCCATTGTGTATGTGCCCGCTGGTGATTTTTTCATGGGGAATAATTTTGGATGGCAGTCTGCGCATTTTCCACCTTTGTCTGCATGGCTTTTGCCGTCAAATATAACCTTGCCTGCTCCTCCCCCTGCAAATTCAACAGTTTTTCCAGGGGCTACAGCCATTGCACTGCTAACAAGAACTACAGCAATTAAGATAACTAATATTGTACTGAGAACCTTCATCTAATCACCTCCTTTTATTAAATTTTTATTAAATGATTATGCAACTAACATACCATGTATGTTAGCACAATTTTAAACACTTTAATAATTAACAGAAATTCCTTTTTTCAGGATATATATCCCTCTTCAGGAAACTTTGTATTAATAATAATATTGAAAACAGAAAAAATCAAGATTTTTTTATTAGTTGCTTTATTGAATATTTTAACTTTACAATAAGATATGTGTGACTTTTGTACAAGACATGGGGATGGCAAGATTTGGTATAAAAATGCTGCAAATTATGCCAAAGACCTCGCATCTGATATTAACAGGAGAAGATTTATAAGACGGTTTTTTAATGATACAATAAAGGATAGTTTTGAAACACTTGGCAGACTTGAAGCCTTATTTCAAAAAAAAGGGAAACTGCCTGATTCTCTGAAAAAAGCTATGGTTGATAGGGCAAAAATTGAACATTTTGGGCAGGTATTGCCTATTGAGGAGGTAAGAGAGTTAGTAATGAAGGCAGATTCAATCGTGCGCATGCCCTGTCAATTCATACCATTTGGACAATGATTACTCCATTTATAGGAGCTATCTTCAATTGTTCTCTTAAAGGCGGTCTTGCTATGCAAACTTTGACCAGAATAAATGTTGAGACATTGGGCCGTGCTGAATATGTAGCTAATATTAAACAGGAACTTTGTACTGGATGCGGTTTATACGAAGTTTCCTGTCAGTTTGGGACAATTACAAGCTCATTTGAAAGTGGCAGAGATATAGCTTTTATTGATACTGACAAATGCTTTGGATGCGGTCTTTGCAGGAGGGCATGCGGCTCTAATGCAATATTATTATTATGTTTTAGATAGGCCTTAAATATATGAGCAAACTATTACATGATTTAAAAAGATTAAGGGATATCTGGCGAGGTTTTTGGCAATCACGAGTCATTATTACTGCAAATAACTTCAAGATATTTGAACACCTAAAAAAACCTCTTTCAGCAAGAGAGCTTTCAAATAAGATTAGTACAGATTTGCGGGCAACAGAGATTCTACTTGATGCGTTAGTTGGGCTTGATTTATTGAAGAAAAGGGGAGGTAAATACAGAAATGCGTCTATCTCAGATAGATTTCTCGTTGAAGGGAAGCCCTATTATCAGGGTGATATGTTGAGATATGCTGATGTTATGTGGAGAAATTGGTCTGAACTTGATAATTCCTTAAAGACAGGTAAACCTAATAGGGTTGCCTTTGATCACACATCCTTTATCTTGGCAATGCATAACATCTCATCTTTCAAGGCAAAGAAGATAATAGATATAATTGACCTAAATGGTATTAAAACAGCACTTGATCTCGGTGGAGGGCCTGGAACTTACTCCCTTGAGATTGCAAAAAGGGGTATTAATGTAACATTATTTGATAGACCTGAGACAATTGAGATCGCGAAGAAGATCACTAATAATAAAAAAGGAATTGACTTTATTGGTGGAGATTTTTTTGTTGATGACTTAGGCAAGGGATATGACCTTATCTTCATAAGCCAGATTTTTCATGCCTATTCGGAAAAGGACAATCTATTATTGTTAAGAAGATGCAAAAAAGCCTTAAACAAAGAGGGAAGGATAGTTATTCAGGAGTTTTTTATAAACAATGATAGAACAAAGCCTTTAGAAAGTGCCCTCTTTTCTGTAAATATGCTTGTTAATACGGAAGGTGGGAGGTGTTATTCACCTGATGAGATAAAGAGATGGCTTAAAAATATAGGACTTAAAAATATTAGGGAAAGATCTTTAGATGATGTGGTATTAATCTCTAGCAGTCTCTTATAGGGTATCTCCAAAATTATTCCTATATCTTGTAAGAAATTCATTATAGGAAAAAGAATGTTCCTGAGTTCCATATCTCTCTATCGCATATGCAGCACAAACAGCCCCAATTTTTGCAGAAGTTTCTATATCCTTGCCCATTACAATTCCCTTTAGAAGCCCCGCCCTAAAGGCATCACCAGCACCAGTTGGATCAATAATATCAGTAACCTTTGCTGCTGGAATAAATATATCATAATCATCATTACTTACAATAGAGCCTTTTTCTCCAAGGGTTGTAATAATGGTTTTTGTTAGATTTAAAAGTTCCTTTTTACATAAGCCTGTCATTTTCATAATTAATTCCATCTCATAATCATTAGATATTAAAATAAGGGAACCATTAATCCAATCCCTTAACTCATCACCATTCCATTGAGTAATAGATTGACCAGGGTCGCAGATGTAGGCAATGCCTTTGTTCTTCAATATCTCTGCATATCTTTTCATATCTTGAATGTTTCCAGGCGCTAAGATGCATATGCTTTCCTCTGGAATTGCTTCATCAAATTTATAGTCTGAAGGATATTTCATTGCCCCTGGATTAAATCCTGTTATCTGATTGTCCGATTTATCTGTGGTAATATAGGCTGATGCTGTATATTCATCCTCTATTATTTTTATCCCCTCTGTACAAATGTCATTTTTTTTAAGCCATTCAAAATAGTTATGATAATCCTTTCCTATTGTAGCTATAATAATCGGTTTTTCTTCCAATAAACGAAGGGAATAGGCGATGTTTCCAGCAGTGCCACCAAATTTTTCAACCAAGCTATTTACTGTAAAACATACATTTAATATATGTATCTTATCAGGAAGAATATGGTCAGCAAACCTCCCTGGAAAATCCATAATCCTATCATAAGCTATAGAGCCAGAGATGAAAATTTTCATTTTTTCTACCCGTTTGTTTTTAATTTTTCAATTATTGAATTTGCAAGTTTCATATTAAATCCCTTGATTTTTGCAATCTCCTCTGCAGAAGCCCTTCTTATATTATCAATGCTTCCAAAATGTCTCAAGAGTTCAAGCCTTCTTTTTTTGCCTATATTTGGTATCTTTTCAAGAACAGATTCTGTTAATCTCTTATCCCTTAACTTCCTGTGAAATGTTATGGCAAATCTATGAACCTCGTCTCGCAGGCTTCTTAGCAAGAGAGATGAACTGCTCTTGTCTTCAATATCAATTACCTGATTATTTGTTAGAAATACCCTATCAGGTTTTTTCGCAATACCTATAATATCTGTTTTTATTCCAAGATCTTTCATAACCCTATTAGCAACCTCAAGCTGACCTTTACCTCCATCTATAATTAGGAGATCAGGTATTGGTATCTTCTTTGCTAAATCAGGTTCTTTTCTTACCTCTTCTGCTTTTAATAGTATCCTCTCCACAATCTCTCTCATCATAGCATAGTCATCTATGCCTGAAATCCCTTTTATTTTAAGACGTCTGTAATACTCTTTTTTAAAGTCTCCCCTTTCCCAAAAAATAAATGCCCCAACAGAGTCACTTCCGTGTATTGTTGATACATCAAAGGCACCAATGGTATTAGGGACATTTGAGAGGTTTAGTTTTTTCTTTATATCATTAATTAAGAAATCTATGGAGGTTTTCTTCCTTGATATGTAATGGAGCCTTGCATTTTCATTCGCCATTCTGAGCAGAGCGTACTCCTTATCCTCTTCTGGTACCTTTATCTTTATATCAGTCCCTTTTCTTTTTTTTAGCCATCCCGTTAATGAATCTATATCAGAGGGTATTATATTTGTGATAACCTTATCAGGTGGTATAATCTCCTTAGAATAAAAAGTCTCTATAAAACTATACATAATAGCTGCCTCGTCCGATTCTATGACTTTTTCAAGATAAAAATCCTTTGCACCAATAAGTATACCATTCCTTACAAAAAGCACATGAAATGAATGATTATCAAATTCCTTGTAATGCCCTATAACATCAATATCTCCTAATTCTGGAGATACTACCTTTTGGGATTCAAAGGCCCTTTGAAGCTTAAATATCCTGTCCCTTATCTTAGCAGCCTCTTCAAATCTCATCTCTTCAGAGAGCGATTGCATTTTTTCCTCAAGCCTCTGAAGTAATTCCTTTTTTTCGCCAGAGAGAAAAAGCCTAATATCATCTATCATTTTCATATAATCTTCCTTGCTTATAAGACCAGCACAGGGTGCAGGACATTTTTTCATCTGATACTGTATGCAAGGTCTCATTGGTTTATCAAGGGCATATCCACATGTCCTGATTGAAAAATTTCTCCTTATAAAGGCAAGGGCCTCCCACATAGATTGGGATGGAACATAAGGACCAAAATAGATATTGCCGTCCTTCTCAATTCTCCTTACAACCATTATCCTTGGCCAATCCTCTTTTATGGTAAGCTTTAAATAGGGATAGTTTTTATCATCCCTGAGAATAATGTTAAACCTTGGTTTGTATTGCTTTATGAGATTAGCTTCTAATATCAAGGCCTCAAGCTCATTATCAGTGGCAATATAAGATATGTCCTTAATCATTTTAAGCATTGCTATTTTTCGGGGTTCAAGATTTGCTGAATCCTGAAAATAACTTCTTATCCTATTTCTTAGATTTTTTGCCTTTCCTACATAAAGAATCCTTTCCTTCTGTCCCTTAAATATATATACCCCAGGCATAGATGGTATATTTGAAATATCTTTAATCATAAGATATTTTAACCTAAATCTGTATAAAAAGGGGTCAGTAAATCCAAAAATTTTGTACTCATGGCTAACCTATATTTTGGCTGGTTTGACTATGTAATAAGTAATCTGTTATTCTAACTAATAAATTTATTATATTTATTAGGAATAATTATGAAATCAAGGTGTAAGAAAACAGATAAGAACCTCACAGAAAGAGAAAAAAAAATTCTTGAAATAAAGAAAAAACTTCTTGAACAGAAAAAGACCCTTCTAACGGAGGCTGGTGTTGTCCTTAATGTATTGCCTGATGATTCAACATTTTCTGAAATAGGAGATCTTGCATCTGCTGAAATTGACAGAAATTTCATGTTAAGGCTGAAAGGTAGAGAGAGACATCTTCTAAAAAAGATTGAAACAGCCCTAGAGAAAATAGAGAATAAGACATACGGGATTTGTGAGTCCTGTGGCTGTGAGATAGATATCAAGAGGTTAGAGGCAAGACCAGTAACAACCTTATGTATTGATTGTAAAACAGAGCAAGAAGAAGAAGAAAGAATGAGAGAGAAATAGATATTCAAAGACCCTCTAAAAAAACTAATAGGCTTTTAGTAATTTATTTTTCTAAAAAACTCGATATTCTAAATAGGTTTTTTAGCAGGTCTATAAAGGCCGACTTAACTATGACTTTTTACATAGGATAATAGCCCGCCTTTAAGGATTATCTCTTTTTCCCTCTCATTGAGGTTAGATACCACTTCAAAGGAATAACCCTTTGTTTTATTTTCAACAATAAATAATTGATCTTTATTAATGGTGTTAATTATATCCTTTATGAGAAGGATATCCCCCTGATCTATTTTGTCGTAATCTATCTCCGATTTGAATAAAAGGGGAAGTATTCCAAAATTTATAAGATTTGCCCGATGTATCCTTGCAAAGGATATGGCAATAACAGCTTGTATCCCTAAATACATGGGAGCAATGGCAGCATGTTCTCTTGATGATCCCTGACCATAATTTTCCTTGCTAACAATAATGCCTCCACCCTTTGCCTTTGCCTCCATAGCCCTTTTACTGAAGGTCTTATCTATATTTTCAAATACAAACTCAGATATAGCAGGTATATTTGACCTATAAGGAAGGACCCTTGATCCAGCAGGCATTATATCATCAGTAGTAATATTGCTACTAAGTTTTAAAAGCACCTCCCCCTGTATTTCTTCTTTAATTGGTTCTTTTACAGGGACCTCTTTTATATTAGGTCCCTTTATAATTTTTATATCCTCCCTATTAGTCTTGGGTGGGATGATCAGGTTGTCATTTATCATGAATTTCTCTGGTTCCTTGATTATCTGTATATTTATACCCGCATCCCTCGGGTCAATAATCTCACCTTTGATTGCCATAATTGCGCATGCTATGGCATTTGTTAGATAAACATAGGCATCCCTAGTCCCTGACCTCCCTTGAAAGTTTCTGTTGTAAGAGCGAATAGATATCTGACCTGATCCAGGTGCTCCACCCATGCCAATGCAAGGACCACAGGCTGCCTCTAATATCCTTGCACCAGAGGATATCATATCAGCCATGAGACCTTCCCTTGAAAGCATTTCATAAACTTGCTTTGAGCCAGGGTTTATAAGTAGGCTGACCCATTCAGGAACTGTATTGCCTCTTAATATCAAAGCTACAGTCTTCATTGCCTGATAGGATGAATTTGTACAACTTCCGATGCATACCTGATTAATCCTTTTTCCAGCAATTTCCCTTATAGGGACTACTTTATCTGGGCTATGGGGTTGAGCAATCATAGGTTCTATAGTGGCTAAATCCAGTTCAATAATCTCTGAATATTGGGCATCTTCATCAGCCTTTAATTCTATCCAATCCCTTTCCCTTCCTTGTGCCTTTAGATAGGATAGTGTATTATAATCACTTGGAAATATGGATGTAGTGGCGCCAAGCTCAGCTCCCATATTTGTGATAGTTGCCCTTTCTGTAACATTAAGGTCATCTACGCCTTCCCCCCCATATTCAAGGATCTTTCCTACCCCACCTTTAACAGTTAGCCTTTTTAATAATGTAAGTATTACATCCATTGCAGTAACCCATGGACGGTTGAGTTTTCCCTTGAGATGGACCTTTACTACTTTGGGCATATTAATCTCAAAGGGAGCTCCTGCCATTACTGTAGCAGCCTCAAGTCCTCCAACGCCTATAGCAATCATACCCATTCCACCACCAGTAGGTGTATGACTATCTGTGCCTATTGCTATTTTGCCTGGTGCTGCAAATCTCTCAAGATGAACCTGATGACAGATGCCATTGCCTGGTTTTGAGAAATAGGCGCCGAACTTTGCAGCCGCTGTCTGTAAAAAAAGGTGATCATCGGAATTCATGAAATTAGACTGAAGCATATTATGATCAACATAGGAGACTGCAAGAGGTACTTTTACCTTATCAATGCCTATTGCTTCAAATTCAAGCCATGTCATTGTTCCGGTAGCATCCTGGGTATATACCTGATCAACTTTTAGACCAATAAGTTTGCCCTCTTTTAATTCTCCAGAAAAAAGATGAGACTCAAATATCTTTTCTACAATATTTTTTCCCATTTTTAACCTCTATATTTTAAGTATAAAATAAAATATTATGTTTTAAAAAATTAGAAAAATCAAATTTCCCTTTTGACCAGGTGGGGTAAAATCTTCTGTGTAAAATCTTGAAGG
>CAZIMB010000015.1:0-34067 GCA_964540275.1 uncultured Nitrospirota bacterium
TTTTAAAAAAATATTGACATATTAAGTTTAGTAATGTTATTACTTATAGGTTTTTCAACTATCTTATTTTTTTAAGTGGAGAATAATTGATGGCTGTCTTAACATTTAAGGGAGGAATACACCCACCAGATAAGAAGGAACTTTCAAAGGATAAAGCAATTGTAGCCACAAGACCACCAAAGAGGGTGGTTATTCCATTATTACAACATATTGGCGCACCATGCAAGCTCGCTGTTAGCATAGGTCAGGAAGTAAAGAAAGGGGATCTTATCGGTATGCCTGAAGGATTTGTATCTGCACCTGTTCATTCATCAGTATCTGGAAAGGTGATTTCTATTGGTGACTTCCCTCTTCCAACAGGTAGGATAGTAAATAGTGTTGTGATTGAGAATAATCAAAAAGAGGAGTGGACTACCCTAAATGAGAATCCTGATTATATGAATCTCTCTGCGGATGTACTTAGAGAAAAGATTAGGAATGCTGGGATTGTTGGAATGGGTGGAGCAGCCTTTCCTACCCATGTTAAGCTATCCCCTCCAAAGGAAAAACCCATTGATATAGTCATTATAAATGGCGCTGAATGTGAACCCTATCTTACTGCTGATTACAGGCTTATGCTTGAAAGACCAAGGGATATTATAGAGGGATTGAAGGTCCTTATGAAGGTGCTCGGAGTAAATAAAGGATTTATAGGCATAGAGGATAATAAGCCTGATGCTATTAGGGCAATGAAGGAGGTTTCATCTGGCGAGCCTAATATCCAGGTTTGCGCCCTTGAGGTTAAATATCCTCAGGGTGCTGAGAAAATGCTAATAAAGGCTGTTGTTGATAGAGAGGTTCCAGCACGGGGGCTTCCTATGGATGTAGGTGTTGTTGTTCAGAATATTGGAACAACAATAGCAATTTATGAGGCAGCCCGATTTGGAAAGCCACTCATTGAAAGGGTAGTTACTGTTACAGGTGAAGGGATAAGGGAACCCAAAAACCTCATGGTAAAGATTGGCACTCTTGTATCTGACTTAATTGAGGAATGTGGTGGATTCAAATCTAATATAGCTAAGATAGTTTCAGGCGGTCCTATGATGGGTTTTGCCCTTTATTCCCTTGATGTGCCTGTGACTAAAGGTACATCAGGAATACTTGTGCTTCCCGAGGAAGGGGTTATTCATGCAGAAGACTATGGTCCCTGTATTAGATGTGGAAGGTGTATTGATATATGCCCTATGGGACTTATGCCGTCTATGCTAAGTGTTTTGTCAGAAAAGGGATTTTATGAGGAGGCAAAGGAATATAACCTCTTTGATTGTTTTGAGTGTGGTTCCTGTACATATGTATGCCCCTCAAAAAGACCCATAGTGCAATTTGTAAGATTAGCCAAATCGCTTGTAAAACCTTAAATAATTGGTTTTTAAATTCAGGAGGTTAAATTGGCTTTAACAGGCAAAGAACATGAGTTAATAGTATCAGTAAGCCCCCATATAAAGAGCGAAGAGACAACAGCCCGGATAATGTGGACAGTTAATATCTCTTTATTGCCTGCTCTTTTAATGGGTGTTTATTTTTTTGGTCCAATGGCAGCATTATCAGTAGCCCTTTGTATAATTACATCTGTTGTTTCGGAGTTTTTGTACCAGAAGGCTTTAAAGAAAAAGATAACAATAAATGATGGTAGCGCCTTTCTAACAGGACTCCTTTTGGGACTTAATCTCCCCCCTTCTGTGCCTTTCTATATACCAATAATAGGCTCTTTTGTTGCCATTGTTATTACCAAACAACTCTTTGGAGGACTTGGTTTTAATATTTTTAATCCGGCCTTGATAGGTAGGGCATTTTTGCTTATATCTTTTCCAAAGATTATGACAACATGGAAGGAACCTACTGCAGCCTTTGTGCAGATTGATGCAAAGACTACAGCAACCCCTTTAGGGATACTTAAGGAAGAAGGATTGTCAAAATTAGTAGAGGTCTTTGGTGACAAGCTCAATCTTTATACTCAATTATTTATTGGTTATAGAGCTGGCTCTATTGGGGAGACCTCATCAATAGCCCTTCTTCTTGGCGCTGCTTTCCTTTTATATAGAGGTTATATTACATGGCATATACCTGTATCATTTCTCGGGACATCGGCAATTATTGCCTGGATCTTTGGGGCAAAGGAATCCCTTTTTGCAGGTGATCCTATCATACATCTCTTAAGCGGTGGCATGCTTCTCGGTGCCTTTTTTATGGCAACAGATTATGTTACATGCCCCTCTATCAAAAAGGGACAGATAATATTTGGTATTGGCTGTGGATTTCTTACAATGCTGATAAGGCTTAAAGGCGGATACCCTGAGGGTGTTATGTTTGCAATTTTATTAATGAACTGCTTTTCACCTCTTATTGATAGGGGATTAAGGACGAGGGTCTTTGGCGCTAAAAAGGAGATAAAGAAATGACATCCAAAGATATCTTGAAAATAACCTTTACATTAGTTGTCATTTATCTGGTAGGGGGTTCTATACTATCTGCTTTATATGCAAAGACATCTCCTATAATATTTAGAAACAATGAGTTAGCAAAGCAGGAGGCATTACAGAAACTTATAGGGGGCGCAACATTTGAGAAATTGGGGGATTGGACAATACATGAAAAAAAGGCAGAATATTATGTGGCTAAGATAGATAATGAAATAGTTGGTTATGTTATACAGTCCTTTGGCAAGGGGTATTCGAGCTATATAAATGTTCTTATTGCGGTAGATAGGGATTTAAAGATAAAAAAGATACATATACTCTCTCATGCAGAAACACCAGGACTCGGTGACGAGATTGAGACAGAGGCATTTAAAGGGCAGTTTGTAGGTAAAAAGTTAGAAAATATAAAACTTGTAAAAACCGAAACAACAGAATTTATACAGGCAGTTACTGGAGTCACTATCTCATCGAGGGCTGTTACAGATGATGCGGTAAAAAAGGGGCTTGAGTTTCTTACAAAAACATTAAAGGAGGAGGCTAATGGTGGAGCAAGGTAAGATAAGTTACTCACAGATTATTATAAATGGTATCTTCAAAGAAAATACTATATTTAAATTAGCACTAAGCCTTTGTCCTGCAATTGCCGTAACAAGTGGAGTGAAGAATGGTTTTCTTATGGGTCTCGCTGTCCTATTTGTTCAGGTGATGGTCAATGTTACTATCTCTTTAATGAAGAATTTTATTCATCCGAGGATAAGATTGCCCATCTTTATGTTAGTAATCTCAGGCTGGGTTACTGTCATTGATATGACTATGGCAGCATTTGCAAGGGAGGCTTATGCACAGATGGGTCTTTATATACAGTTAATAGTAGCCTTTGCATCTATTCTTGCAAGGGCTGAGATGTTTGCAAGCAAGAATAGGGTTGTACCATCTATGTTTGATGGAATAGGAATGGGCTTGGGTTTTTTATTTGCCCTTACAGTTATCAGCTTTTTTAGGGAGTTATTAGGAAAGGGTTCCCTATTAGGTATAGATATTTTAGGTACAAAGCCTTTGTTAATAATGATTCTGCCAGCAGGCGGATTTCTTGCAGTTGGTGTTTTGATGGCGGCCTTTAACTGGTTAGATTCTAAATATATAAAGAAAAGATCAGGACATCATTAATGATAGATTTTATTCCTGATTTGGAGGCTTTATGAGTTTAGATTTTACTAAGCTATTTGAACTTGTTATAGCTGCTTCTTTGATAAACAACTTTGTATTTACAAGGTTTTTAGGCCTTTGTATCTTCTTTGGGGTATCAAAAAGGATGGAGACAGCAGTAGGTATGAGCATTACCTTTACTGCGGTTATGATGATAGCCTCTGCATTAAGCTGGGTTATTTATAATTATGTGATGACACCACTTGATATCACATTTCTCAGGATTATAGTATTTATTGGCATTATAGCTGGTATTGTACAGGCCTCTGATACAATAATGAGAAAGGTATCACCTTCTCTCTATTATAAGCTTGGAATCTATCTTGCGTTGATCTCAACAAATTGCATAATCCTTGCAGTTCCCCTTATAAACGCTGGTGAAAAATACGGTTTTATAGAGAGCATTGCCTTTGGCTTTGGATCAGGTATTGGTTTTGCTTTGGCATTAGTTATAATGGCAAGTATCAGGGAGAAGCTGGAACTGGCTGATGTGCCTGCTTCCTTTAAGGGATTGCCAATGGCATTTGTAGTTACCTCTTTAATAGCCCTGGCCTTTACTGGTTTTGCAGGATTAATTACATTATGATCATATGTACTAATACTAAGCCTAATTGCTTTTCTCTACGACTGCTTAGACAAGTGTTTCTTTATAGATCAAGGTCATTTTAGGAAAGAAAAGGGAATATGATAAAATAATTATAGTTTAGGAATGCCTTATAGGCTTTAGTAACAAATTTAACATTATGAAGGAGTAAGTGAGTAATGGAGATTAGAAAAATAAAAGCCCCTGTTTATAAAACCTCATTTTTATTTCCCTTAGTAATAACAATCCATATTTTAACTGCAACAACAGTTTTTGCTGGGGTGGGCGGTGCTATAGAGGCAAAGGAGTATGTTGATTTTTCAACGGTTTTTAAATATACATTAATCTTTCTTGCAGGCATGGGGGCTTTTTTTGGTCTCGGACTTGCATTTGCAGCAAAAAAATTTGCTATTACAATAGATCCGAGGGTAGAAAAGGTTAAGGATGTCCTCGCCCATGCCCATTGCGGTGCCTGTGGTTATGCAGGATGTGAACAGTATGCAGAGGCTGTTGTTAAAAATCCAGAGGTTCCACCAAATCTTTGCACACCTGCTGGAGCAAGGGGCGCTGAGGCTGTTGCCCTTATTACTGGTAAAAAGGCAGAAATAAGAGAGCCTATATACGCAAGGGTAATGTGCCAGGGCAGCTGGAGCAAATCAGTAAAAAAATTTAAATATGAAGGCATTGAGGATTGCAGGGCTGCTGTACTTGCAGGCGGTGGTGACAAATCCTGTATTTATGGTTGTCTTGGTTATGGAACTTGCTCAAGGGTCTGCCCCTTTGGTGCAATAACTATGAGCAATGACCATCTTCCAATTATTGATATAACAAAATGCACAGGTTGTAGGAAGTGCGAGAGCGCCTGCCCTAAAAAGGTTATAGAGGTATTACCAAGCTCAAAGGCAGTTTTGGTATCCTGCCATTCTAAGGATAAGGGCGTTGATACAAGGAAATATTGTCAGGTAGGTTGTATTGCCTGTGGGAAATGTGTCAAGGTTTGTCCCTTTGATGCCCCATCTATTTCAAATAATCTATCAAGGATCAATCTTGATAAATGTAAGGTCTGTGGTTTATGTGTTCCAGTATGTCCTACATCAGCAATAACTGATTTCATTCCTAAAAGAACAAAGGCCTTTGTTACAGATAAGTGTATTGGTTGCCAAATATGCATGAAGGTATGTCCTGTTAATGCTGCCTCTGGTGAGCCAAAGAAGACCCATTCCATTGATCAGAACAGATGTATAGGCTGTGGTATATGTACTGCAAAGTGTCCTGTTCAAGCGATTGACGGTACCTTTAATGCCTTAGCTGTATTTACTGCTGCAGAGGCAAAGAAGAAAAAGGCTGTTGCTTAACCGCGCTCACCTTTAATTATAAATACTGGATTCAAGGGGTTTAAAAACTGGTCATCTCCTATTGGTTTTAGTCGTGAAATAAAGACCTGGGATGCATTTATATCAAATCCCATATCCTTTAGCTTATTTAAAGATACTGATACTGTATTCATCTGTGTTGCATTTATGACAATAATCCCAGAAGCCATTTTTTGTGATACTAAATCAAGTATCTCAGACAACATTCCGCCACTTCCCCCGATAAATACCCTCTCAGGGTTAGGTAGATCCTTTAATATATCTGGTGCAATGCCTTTAATTATTTTTATATTTGCATCATAATAAGAACTATTCTTGGTGATATGTTTTATCTGTTCTTCATCCTTTTCTATTGCAAAGACCTTTATCTGTGGAAAGAGGCGGGCTATCTCTATTGATATAGAACCTGAACCAGAGCCAATATCCCAAAAGACACAACTTTTTGGTAATCTTAATTTATGAATGGTTATTGCCCTAACCTCGTCTTTTGTTATTAAACCCCTTGAATGGGCAATCTCATCTTCCCTAAGGCCAAATTGTATATTTACCTTCTGTTCTGTCTCTTCTGCCCTCTGAACTATCACCACATTGGGTTCTCTAAATTCCATCTGGTATATCTCCTCTGGCCTGCCCGATATTATCCTTTCATCAGGATAACCGAGTCTCTCACATACATTTACAATTATCCCTCTGTTCAAATTAAGGTTTTTTGAGTAAAGGACCCTTGATATTTCTGATGGATTGTTTTCTTTGTCAGTAAGGATAGCTATTTTGCTATATTTTTGAAGAAGAAAGGGAATATCTCCTATTTCATAGGGAAGCCTCCTCCTCTTTTCTGGGTCGGGTCCTCCATGAAGGCTCATAAGAAATGCATCATCCCATGACTCCTTTATTCTTGCAAAGGCAAGCTGAATACAGGATAGGTCTGGTATTATCTCTACAGCATCCTTTCCAAATTCCTTTATAGCCCTTCTGCCTATGCCAAAAAACATTGGATCACCAGAGGCAAGAAGGACCACACCTGTAGGTAGACTGTTTTTAGATGGAATATTTTTATCTTGTTTTTCACCTTTTATTCTGTTATCTGTTATCTGGGATCTAATAAAATTGATTGTTTCATTTACATTGTTAATTACCTTCATCTTATCTCTGACTGCCTCAAATACATCGTATCCCTTAAATACCTCAAAAAGCCTTTCTGAGGCAAGGATAACATCGGCATTTAATATAATCTCACGTGTAGTTTTATCAAGTGCCTTATATCCAATGCCAATTACATAGAGTTTTTTCATAAAAATCCATTATAAAACTTAGACCTTCTATTTATATTTCTAAAATGATTTCCTTGATCATATCTGTATATACATCAATGTTGTAGATATCCTTTAATTCCCTTTTTATATCTTCCACCCCAGATATCCCTTTCTCTTTCAATTCCCGTATAAATCCTGTAAGGTCTTCCCAAATATGCCACGGGAATATTACCCATCTCCATTTTATTATCCTATGTGAAAAATAATCAGGAACAACCTTTGAACATATTTTATGAACTAATACTGCTGTCCTTATCTCCTTTGGTTGGAATGTTTTTAAATATTCTAATGAGGCCTTAAGGGTGTCTCCTGTGTCAGTAATATCATCCACAAGCAATACCGTTTTGTCTTTTATATCTATACAAAGGGGGAATTTAATTATTGCCTCTTTAGTTTTTGTTGCTGCTATGTCCCAGTGTTCAACCTTTATTGATGTAAGATCCTTCATTAGTAGATAATCACATAATATCCTTGCAGGTACATAACCACCTCTACCTATTGCTATAACAATATCAGGCCTAAAACCTGTTTTTTTGATGATTAGATATAATTTCTTTGATAATTTTAGAACCCTTTGCCATGAAAGTATCTCACATCTGAATCTTTTATTAATAGATTTTATGTCCATAACTAAAATGATAAAACAAAATATAGGGTAATGCAATAAGGTATTTTGGATTAGGTACTTAAAACGACATCTCCATCATAAGATATTAGATTAACTATAACAGGAATCCCTGCGATTCTCTGGGCATACCTTTTTGCAGTATCACATACCTTTAAAAAAATAAGAGAGGGGACACTATAGGAGTGGCTGATAAAATCAAAGATCTCTCTGGCAGTATTAAAACCTATATCTGGTAATTCAAATCCTAAATTCCTTAAAAAATCCACAGCCTTTTTTATATCGAGTGCACCATATCTTACATGTGTCTGTGGGGTTGACATGGCTATCTTTATCATCTTTGCCCATTGTGCTGCGAGGTGGATTTTTCTGAAGCCCAGTTTTTTTGCCTCAAGGAGTGAATACTCAAGGTAATCACCCATCATCACATAGCACTCTTCAGGAAACATAAATTTTCTCATATGGGCCTTTTCAGAGGCCCTTCCTGCAGAGATGACAATCTCATCATGTCCCATTGCCTTAGCCACATTCATTGATGATGTGATAGTAGCTGTCCATGCCTCTGAGGAGATAGGTTTTACTATACCTGTTGTCCCTAATATAGAAATCCCACCAATTATTCCAAGCCGTGGATTCAAGGTTTTTTTGGCGAGGATTTCTCCATCAACAACAGAGATAGTTATTTCAACCCCCCTTTGTGGTATTTCCCAGTCAGTTGATTCCCCTTTAATGTCTCTATTTAAAAGCACTTCTAACACAGCATCCCTGATCATCCTTTTAGGTATTGGATTTATTGCTGATTCACCAACAGCAACAGCAAGACCAGGCTTTGTTACTATGCCAACCCCACTGCCCCCTCTGATAATTAATCCTTGTGCGCCGTTACAATAACTTAATGTTGCACAGATTTCTGCCCCATTTGTGATATCAGGGTCATCACCTGCATCCTTAATAACAGATGCCATTGATATACTTTTGGAGTCATGGGTTTTTAGACTGGATTTATGAATCCCAAAACTGACTCTACTTCCATCTGGTAATGGAATTTCAATCTCCTTTCCTAAACTCCCTTTGCCTTTCAATAAAAGAATCGCTGCTGCCTTGGCTGCTGCAGCAGCACATGCTCCTGTGGTGTATCCTGTTCTAATCCTTTTTTTCAATGCTCAATACCCTTTCTTGCCTTTACGCCCCTTTCATAATAATGCTTTATTTCCCGCATCTCTGTAACTAGATCAGCTATTTCAATTATTTTTTCATCAGCATACCTGCCTGTAAGCAAGAGTTCCACGTTAAGGGGTTTCATTTTAATCAAATCCAGGAGATTATCAACGCATAACAATCCGTAATATGTTGCAATGTTTATCTCATCGAGAATAACCACATCATATTTTTTTGATAAAACTATTTTTTTTACCTCTTCAAAGCCCTTCTTGGCTGCTTTAATATCTGAGTCTGTTGGCCTTCCCCCTTTTAGAAATCCCGTTCCATACTGTTTAACCATAATCAGGTCCTTAAATCTTTCAAGTGCCCTGTGTTCGCTACTTTTCCTTTTCTTAATAAACTGAGCTATGAATACCTTTAGCCCCGCGCCTGCTGCCCTTAATGCAAGACCAAGGGCTGCTGTAGTTTTTCCTTTGCTATTGCCAGTATAAACCTGTACATAGCCTCTTCTCATGCCTTTAACCCATCACGAATTATGGTTTTTATAATCTCCCTTCTTGCTTCACCAATTGTTAGAGGGATCCTCTCAAAGGGCATTTTATCTTCATGCTTTAATTTATAAATCAGTTCTGCAATCTGGGGTAGCCTTAATTTAACATCTGACATGTCCTCAGGTGCTGTAAAGACATCCTCTGGAGTGCCTCCCCTAAGGATACGACCCTTACTCAAAATATAAAGCCTATCAAGAAACAATGGTACAAGGTCAACACTGTGTGTAGCCATAACAATGGTTACTCCCTTTTCCTTGTTTAATTTTAAAAGAAGGTTCATCATTTTATACTCCCCCATTGGGTCTAATCCTGCAGTTGGCTCATCAAGAAGTAAGATCTCATGGCCCATTGCAAGGAGACCTGCTATACAGACCCTTTTTTTCTGTCCGTAACTCAGGCACTGAATTGATTTTTTTTCATATAAGTCCATCTCCACATCTCTTAAGGCTTTTTTTACCCTCCTTTCAACCTCATCATTAGGAAATCCCATATTTATAGGCCCAAAGGCTACATCCTCAAAAACATTTGAGGCGAAAAGCTGGTCATCGGGATTCTGAAAGACAAGCCCTACCTTTCTATAAATATCCCTTGGGGTAAGTTTTCTTATATCAACGCCATCAAGATAGATGATGCCTTCAAAATCCTTCATAAGGCCATCCATTATCTTAAGAAGGGTTGTTTTTCCTGAGCCGTTTGAACCGAGAATGCCTATGAATTCACCTTTATGAACATTAATGTTTATGCCAGATAGTGCTAAAGAGCCATCAGGGTATTTAAAGGAATTAATATTCACTGATAGCCGTATCTGATTGTTTTTTATATCTTCCATATAATTCCCATTGCTGTAATAATTATGGCTGAGACAAGAATCTCTGACTTATTGAAAGGCCTATGTTTGAATATTGGGATATTGCCGTTATATCCCCTCTGTATCATTGATTGGGTGGTTGCCTGGCTTTGATCAAAGGCCTTAATGATCATTGAGCCTGTGAGAATGCCGAAAGACTTAAGTCCGTACCTAACACTTGAGTATCCGAGCCTGTTTTTCTGGGCATTGTATATGACCAGGGCATCTTCAATTAAAACAAATATATACCTGTATGCAAATAATAAGATCTCTATAAAACCTTTTGGAATCCTAAACCATGAAAGGGCTGCAATAATATCTGTGAATGAAGTAGAAAATCCAAGCAGGGCAACAATAGAAACAGCGCCTAAAATCCTGCTACTTATCATTAGACCTTCCTTAAGACCATCTTTTTGTCCTGTTAAATGAATGCCAAAAAGCTCTATGGAAAGGATGGTATCATGACCTGAAAAAAGGAATTTGATAAGTATCAAAACAAGGGAAATAAAAAGAGGGGCAGAAAACCTGATAAAAAATGTCTTTAACGGAATTTTTATCCCTATGCAAAGAACAAGGCTTATGCATAATATAAACAAAGGGAATACAAGTCCTTTAGAACTTAATACCATAACTATGATAAGAAGGCTCATTCCAAGCTTTACCCTTGCATCAACCTGTGAGATAAAGGGATTTTTTTTGAGATATTCGTTGAAGATCTCCATTTATTTAAATATTTTACATGAGTTGTCTTATTTTTTCTTCTGCCATATATTATTTTTGATCATCTTTGCCAAGTATGGGTTTATTATGTTAATATTTATCTAATGCTGTAAAGGCTTTCAGAGATCACATCGGCTGCTCACCTGATTATGTACCAGCCAAGATTTATTGTGCCTTGAAAGATAAAAACTTATATATTGAGAGGGTTTATGAGAAGAGAGGATTTAAGGAACATTGCTATTATTGCCCATGTTGACCATGGGAAAACAACCCTTGTTGATGGAATGCTAAGACAGGCAGGCATATTTCGTGCTAATCAGCAAATCCAAGAGAGGGTGATGGATAATATTGATCTTGAGAGGGAACGTGGTATAACGATTATGGCAAAAAATACGGCTGTGAGTTATAAGGGAGTAAAAATAAATATTGTTGATACCCCTGGTCACGCTGACTTTGGGGGAGAGGTTGAAAGAACACTTAAGATGGTTGATGGCGTTCTTTTGCTCGTTGATGCATCTGAGGGTCCATTGCCACAGACAAGATTTGTATTAAAAAAAGCCCTTGAGTTAAAACTACCCCCTATACTTGTAATAAATAAAATAGATAGACCAGATGCAAGGATTCAATCTGTATTAAATGAGGTCTATGATTTATTTATTGACCTTGATGCAAGTGAAGAACAATTAGATTTTCCCATTGTTTATACAAATGCAAAAAGGGGCATTGCTAAGCTTTCTTTAGATGAGGATTCAGAAGATCTGAAGCCCCTATTTGACCTTATTATAAAAACCATTCAGCCTCCTCTTGATAATAGAAATGGAGTATTACAACTTCTTGTAACAAACATAGACTACAATGAATATGTTGGTAGGCTTGCTATTGGTCGTATATTCTCTGGAAAAATAAAGATCGGGGATCAAGTTGCAATGATAAACAGCAGTGGCAATACAGTAAGGACAAAGATAACTTCTATTTACACCTTTCAGGGACTGGATAGGATAGAGGTGAGTGAGGCATTTGCTGGAGATATTGTTGCGCTTGCAGGAATAGAGGGCATAAATATTGGAGATACAATTACAGATATAGAAAGGCCAACACCTCTACCAAGGATCAAGATTGATGAACCAACAATATCTATGGTCTTTTCTGTTAACACATCACCTTTTGCAGGAAGAGAAGGCAAATATGTTACATCAAGAAATATAAGGGAGAGACTGGAAAAGGAACTCCTTTATAATGTATCTATTAGGGTTGATTTTGACAGTGGTGATTCTTTTAGGGTTATGGGGAGAGGGGAGTTACAGCTCGCTATCCTCATAGAGATGATGAGAAGAGAGGGCTATGAGCTTTCTGTTTCAATGCCAGAAACAATAACAAAGGAAATAAACGGAATACTTCATGAACCTATGGAACTCCTTGTAATAGATATACCTGATGAGTTTGTTGGTGTAGTTACCCAACAGGTCGGGATTAGAAAAGGTAAAATGGTTAAGATGCAAAACAATGGACACGGAAGGGTAAGGCTTGAATATAGAATACCTTCAAGGGGATTGATCGGATTTAGGTCACAATTCCTGACTGATACAAGAGGCACAGGGCTTTTAAATCATCTTTTTGATGGTTATGAACCATGGCATGGCCTGATCTCAAAGAGACAGACAGGAGCGCTTGTTGCTGATAGGCCAGGAATATCTACAACATACGCTCTCTTTCATTTACAGCCAAGGGGCACTCTTTTTATCAGAGAAGGAACCCCTGTATATGAAGGAATGATAGTTGGTGAAAACTCAAGGAACAATGACCTTGATGTAAATGTAACAAAGGAAAAAAAGCTGACAAATATTAGGGCATCAAGTGCTGATGATACTATACAATTAATTCCGCCAAGGATATTAAACCTTGAACAGGCAATAGAGTTTATAAAAGAGGACGAACTTGTTGAGGTAACCCCTAAATCTATAAGATTAAGGAAAAAGGTTTTGGAAGCAAACAAAAGGCCAAAGGTTAAGGATTAGATTATCTATTTACATGAACTGCATGAGCTTGAACTACATGAAGAACATCCAGAGGATGTCTGTTTCTCAACGCCTCTCATCCCAAATATTGAAAATCTCTTTTTGACATCCTCAGAATTGCATTTTACGCAAAAGACAGGTTGGTTACCAAAGACAAGCCTTTCAAATTCCTCACCACAGTTGTTGCATTTATATTCATAGATTGGCATAATTTCTATCCCTTTCAACAAAAGGTATCCTATTAATACTTTTGAACCTAATCATTTGTTTATTATACCATATCATTTTTAAAAATAACCCCTCTGTTTAAGTAAATTCTTTTTGTATGGTAAAATGAGACATGATAGCTATTGTTGATTACGGCATGGGAAATATTAGGAGTGTTGAAAAGGGCTTTATTAAGGTTGGTGCAGATGTAAGAGTAACCTCAGACCCGAAGGTTATTTCTGACTCCAAAGGGGTAGTGCTTCCTGGGGTTGGTGCATTTAAAGACTGCATGAAAAACCTCGATGACCTCAACCTTTTAAATTCTATAGTGAAGGAGATAAATAAAGGCAAGCCCTATCTTGGCATCTGCCTTGGCTTACAGATATTGTTCAGTGAATCAGAGGAGTTTGGCATTTGCAAGGGATTGGATATATTGAAGGGAAGGGTAGTTAAATTCAGATTTCAGAAAACAGAACAGGGCGATATATCTTCTGACTTAAAGATCCCCCATATGGGTTGGAATACAGTTAGGTTATTAAAAAAGCCTCCTATATTCAATGAAATTTCAGATAATTCATTCTTTTATTTTGTCCATTCCTATTATGTAATTCCTGATGATAATGAAATTATTGCAGGTACAACTGACTATGGCATTGAGTTTGTTTCAATGATCTGGAAGGAGAATATCTTTGCAACACAATTTCACCCTGAAAAAAGCCAGGAACTTGGACTAAAAATTCTGAAGGGATTTAAAGAGTTTGTTTATACATCCTGATTAACTTTTGAACCATTTGATATAAACTATAACCCCATGAAAGGCATAATACTCGGCACAGCAGGACATATAGACCATGGAAAGAGTTCCCTCGTAAAGGCATTAACAGGTATTGACCCTGATCGATTAAAGGAAGAGAAAGAGAGGGGAATAACGATAGACCTCGGTTTTGCAAGTCTTTCCTATCCTGATGGTCTTATAGTCGGAATTGTTGATGTCCCTGGCCACGAGAGATTGATAAAAAATATGCTTGCAGGCGCAGGCGGTATAGATGTTGTCTTGATGGTTATAGCGGCTGATGAGGGAATTATGCCTCAAACAAGGGAGCACCTTGCTATATGCGAGCTTTTAAAAATAAAGAAAGGTATTATTGCACTTACAAAGGCAGACCTTGTTGATGAGGAGTGGCTAAGTCTTATAAGGGATGATGTAAGGGAGACTGTAAAAGGTACATTCCTTGAGGATGCAGAGATAATTCCTGTTTCATCTAAGACAGGTTTTAATATTGATATATTAAAGGAAAGGATTAGGGAATTAGCTCTTAATGTAGAACCAAGATTAATAAACGGATTATTTAGGATGCCAATTGATAGGGTCTTTACTTTAAAAGGATTTGGCACAGTCGTTACTGGTACAGCAATATCAGGCACAATATCTCTGGATGAAAATGTGGAGATACTGCCTTCAAGGATTAAGAGCAAAGTGAGAGGTTTGCAAAGCCATGGCAAAGCTGTAGAGAAGGCCTTTGCAGGACAGAGGATAGGTATCAACCTTCAAGGAGTTGAAAAGGATTTGTTAAAAAGGGGAGATGTGGTTGTTAAATCTGAAAGATTTATCCCTACAAAGGTTGTAGATGCAAGACTACAGATGCTTAAAGAATCCCCAATACTTAAAAGTAGAAGCCTTGTACATTTTTATACCTATACATCTGAAACAGTAGCAAGGATAATCATATATGATAGGGATGAGATAAGCGGAGGTGAGTCATGCTACTGTCAGTTTAGATTACAGGACCCTGTTGTAGTACTTTCTGGAGATAGATATATTATAAGGAGGTTTTCACCTTTACAGACGATTGGTGGTGGCCAAATACTTGACCCAAATCCAGAAAAAAGAAGGAAAACAGAAGGAATAGAAGACCTAATAAAAATAGAGATGGGAAGTCTTCATGATAAGATAGAGATGTTCATAAAAAAAGCAGGCTTAAAGGGCAAGGAGTTCTTTAATTTAGAAGGATTAATAAAGGAAAATATACCTGATATAAGGGAAGCTGTGGAGGACTTAGTAAATAAGGGGATATTAATTAGGTGTCGTGATACCCTATACCATAGGGATATATTTAATTCCTTTAGAGAGGAACTTATATCAATCCTTAATAAATTCCATAAGGATTACCCAATGAAGCCTGGCATATCAAAAGAGGATTTAAAGGCAACATTAAAGATAGAGCCTGAAAGGTCTGAAGGGATTTTTGATCTGATCAATTTGATTGGAGATATTAGGGTTGAAAGAAACATAGTAAAACTTAAGGATTTTAAGCAATCATCTGTAAGTGAAGATATTAAAGAAAAGTTAGTGGCTATCCTTGAAAAAAATGGATTTCAACCACCCTTTAAGGAGGAATTTACAAAGGAATTATCCCTTAATGAAAGAGAGATGGGTGATATCTTAAAGGTGCTTACAAATGAGGGTCTCATCGTCAGGATTAATGATTCATTATATATAACTAAGGGATTATTTGATAAGATGATCGGTTTACTAAGAAATTTTTACTCAAAAAAATCAGAGATGACAGTGGCCGAATTTAGAGATATATTAGCTACAACACGAAAATATGCCCTTCCATTTCTTGAATATCTTGATTCAAATAGGATAACCCATAGAGTTGGGGATATTAGAAAATTCATGTTAAAATAAAAAAATGAAGAAGAGATTCCCAATTATCATAATGTCTGTACTTTTGACCGGTTTTTTATTAGGAGGGCTTACCTATTATCTCTTAAGCAAAACCGTTTCCCCTGATTATGTGCCCTTTCCTCCCCGCGTGCCTGGCTATCTAGAAGAGACAGGCCGAGCATTCTCAGAGATTGTCAAGGCTGTATCCCCTGCTGTTGTAAATATATCAAGTACTAAGACCTTTAGAAGACAGCCTACCCCTTTTGATGAATTCTTTGACTTCTTTTATCCCTTTCCAAATGACAGGGCAAGAAGGTGGAAGGAGCAGAGTTTGGGATCAGGTGTAATTGTCTCATCAGATGGTTATATTGTGACTAATAATCATGTAGTAGAAAAGGCAGATGAGATAAAGGTAACATTGTTTGATAAAAGGACATTCAAGGCAAAACTTATTGGGTCAGATCCCAAGACAGATATAGCAGTTATAAAGATCGACGGAGGTAAATTATCCACAATACCATGGGGTGATTCTGATAGGCTTCAGGTAGGTGAATTTGTCCTTGCAGTTGGAAACCCCTTTGGATTGAGCCATACAGTTACTATGGGGATAATAAGCGCTGTTGGAAGGGCTGATGTGGGAATTGCAGAATACGAGGATTTTATCCAGACAGATGCTGCTATTAATCCTGGCAATTCAGGTGGTCCATTAGTAAATATAAATGGAGAGTTGATTGGCATTAATACAGCTATTTTTTCAAAGACAGGGGGGTATCAGGGAATTGGTTTTGCTGTGCCTTCTAATATGGTGAGACGCGTTATGGATCAATTAATAAAGGAAGGAAAGGTCACAAGGGGATGGCTTGGGGTTGTTATTCAGGAACTAACCCCAGAGATGGCTCAAAAATTTGGTTTAAGATCAACTGAGGGAGTTCTTGTTAGTGATGTTACAAAGGGAAGTCCTGCCCATAAGGCAGGTATAGTAAGAGGAGATGTAATAATTGAATTTAATAATAAAAAGGTGGTTGATGTAGCCCAATTAAGAAATATGGTGGCACAGACAAAGGCAGGTTCTGTTGTGAGTATTAAACTATTAAGGGGAAATAAAGAAATAACCCTTAATGTTACTGTAATGGAATTGCCTGCAGATGTTGGGGAGACTGTACCAAGTTCTTTAGATGATATAAATATACCTGAAAATGCCCTTTCAGGTATCACTGTTGCGGACTTAACGCCCTTGATAGCAAGACAACTTGGAGTAGGAAGTGAGGAAAAAGGGGTAGTTGTTGTTAAGATTGAGCATGGTTCTCCGGCTGATGAGGCAGGGATTAGAAAGGGAGATATCATTCAGGAGATTGACAGGCAAGAGATAAGGAACTTAAATGATTTCAATAAAATTATTTCAAGATTAGGTGTTAAGGATACGGTTTTGCTTTTTATTAATCGGGGCGGCAGGAAATTTTATGTAACAGTGCAGGCTGGTTAAAATAAGGGGGATAGGAAACTGAAAAACCTAATAAAAGGCCTTTTAGTCGTAGCTATCTTTGGTCTCGTTGGATTTTTATATGGCTTACAATATGGTTATATTACTTTTGGAATCATAATTGGTATTTTTTTTGGATTTCTTACTATTTTCTTAGAGACAAGATTAAGGAATATAGCCTTTGGAACTGTATTCGGAGGGCTTTTAGGATTAGGAATAGGACTAATCTTTGCAAACCTCCTTCTTATACCCTTTAAGTATATTATCCCTTCTGAGACTTTAAGGCCTATCATGTTTCTTATTAGCGCTGCTTTTGGTTTCAGTGGTTTTTTAGTAGGGGTAAAGAGGGGAGAGAATCTAACAATACCAGCTATAATGCGTTTATTTAAGGGTCAAGAAATTGAGCAGGATATAAAGATATTAGACACAAGTGTAATAATTGATGGACGGATTGCTGATATTATTGAGGCAGGTTTTGTGGAAGGGACATTTATCATCCCCCAATTTATACTTCAGGAACTCCAATATATAGCAGACTCACCTGATCCTATAAGAAGGACAAAGGGAAGACGGGGACTTGATGTCCTTCACAGAATCCAGAAGATGTCAGGGATAAAGGTTAGGATTGTGGAAGAGGACTTTCCCAAGATAAAAGAGGTGGATGCAAAGCTTATAGCCCTTGGACGGCTTATGAATGCAAAGATTATCACAAATGACATTAACCTCAGTAAGGTAGCACAATTACAGGGCATAGCAGTATTGAATATAAATGAGCTCGCTAATGTCCTTAAGCCAGTAGTAATGCCAGGAGAGACATTAAACCTCTTTGTTGTAAAAGAAGGAAAAGAGCATAATCAAGGTGTTGCATATCTTGATGATGGTACTATGGTAGTAATAGAAAATGGGAGAAAACTCATTGGAAAGAATGTAGAGGTTACAGTAACGAGTGTTCTACAAACAACTGCAGGCAGGATGATATTTGCTAAGCAAAAGGAAGAGGAATAATCCTTGAGGGAAGGTAGGATTGTTGCGATAGTCCCTGCAGCAGGGGTTGGAAAGAGATTTGGCGAGGAAAAAAACAAGCCCTTTTGCCATTTTCTGGGAAAACCATTGATTATATGGACGCTTGAGGCATTGCATGAAGTCGAGGAGATTTCAGAAATAATACCTGTATTAAAGCAAGATTATTTAGAGCATGGTAGCGATTTAATAGAGAAATACAGTATTAAGAAGGTCAAGCGCATTGTACCCGGCGGAAAAGAGAGGCAGGACTCAATTCATAATGCCCTCAACATACTTAATGACAGTCCATCGGTTATCCTTATACATGATGGTGCGAGGCCTCTTGTGCAAGGTGATTTGATTAAAAGGGCGATTTACGAATTAAAGGATTTTGATGGTGTTATAACAGGGCTTCCAGTAATGGATACAATAAAGGAAGTCAGGGGACAGATAACAGAAGGCAGAAGCGATATTGTGGTAGAAAAAACACTGAATCGTAGTCAAATCTGGGCAGTACAAACACCTCAGGTTTTTTATTTTAACAAGATCATGGAGGCATATGAAAAGGCTATGTCTGAGGGTTTTTATGCCACCGACGATTCTGCACTTATAGAGAGATACGGAGGCATAGTTAAAATAATTATGGGATCATACAGAAATATAAAAATAACGACACCTGAGGATTTATTGATTGCTGAGGCAATGGTAAAAGGAGGTTAAGGTTTAGGATCAGACTTTTATGCGTATAGGCATAGGCTATGATTCACACAGACTTGTTGTAGGCAGAAGACTGATCATCGGGGGTGTTGATATACCCTTTGAAAAGGGTTTGCTTGGTCATTCTGATGGAGATGTGCTATGTCATGCTATTATCGATGCAATTATCGGCGCTATGGGGCTTGGAGATATAGGAAGACACTTCCCTGATACAGATGAAAAATACAAAGATGCCTCAAGCATAGTGCTTCTGAAGCATATTGTTGATCTTGCAGGTTCAAAGGGTTTTGAAATCCTATGGATTGATTCAGTTTTAATTGCAGAAAGACCTAGATTCTCTCCATACATAGATTCAATGAAAGAATGTATTTCAAAAGCTGGAATTCCTGCTACAATAGTTAACATAAAGGCAAAGACAAATGAAGGTATTGGGTTTATAGGCAGGGGAGAGGGAATTGTAGCACAGGCAATATGTCTGCTGAAATAGTAAGGGCTGTCAAGCTCATTATTTTTGACCTTGACGGTACACTGGTAGATTCAAGCATAGATATAACAAATGCAATAAATTATGCTATAGAGCCTTACGGCATTAAACCAATCACTGTTCAGGAAACCATAAGCCTTGTTGGAGAAGGGATTTCAAGTCTTATGGAGAAAATAGTATCCAGAAGCCAGAAATCAGAAGATAGAAGACAGACAGAAAATATAAACAGGGACATTCTGGTTGAGAGATTCCTTGAATACTACTCAGCACATCTCATTGATAATACCCCTGTTTATCCTGGTGTAAGAGAAACCCTTGAAAAACTGAAGGATTATAAAAAGGCAGTGATATCCAATAAAAGGGAGGCATTATCTATTAAGATACTGAATGACCTGGGGCTCTTGAAATACCTTGATTTGGTTGTAGGCAGCGATACAACATCAGGGAAGAAACCTTCACCAATCCCTATCTTTTATGTACTTTCAAAGCTTAATATTAAGCCAGAAGATACTGTTATTGTTGGAGATAGCAATTTTGACATAGAAGCAGGCAAGGCAGCAGGTATTAAGACCATTGCCGTTACATATGGCTACAGGCCTTTAGAGTTATTGAGAGATGCTGATTTTGTGATAGATAAAATGGAGGAATTGATTAATTTATTGAAAACAATATAGGGAGATTAAATCATGAAAACAGGAAGAAATGAACCTTTGTCGATATAGCTTATAGGATGCGTTAGCTATTTTCTGGGACCCATTTAATCCTATGCAATATCTGGACAGAAACATATTTTCTTTATTATAGCAGAAATAAACATCATTTAACTGATTTATATGACTTGCTATATGAAGAGGCAATATCTGAGGGATCAGTTCAGGCAGAAGGATACCTTAAAAATTCTATAATTATGGTTTTATAAAATAATCAAATAAGAAATTTCCTATATTTTGTGTTATTTTTAATATCTGTATATTAAATTGCAGAATTTTACCTTTTTAACAAAATAATTATATTTATTAAATAATAATAAAGGAGCAAATGATGCTGATAATTGGTGAAAAATTAAGTATTATAGCCAAGAGAGTCAGAGAGGCTATGATGAAAAGGGACAAAGGACCAATACAGGAGATTGCCATAAGGCAGTGGAAAGAAGGGGCAGGTATGATTGATGCTAATATAGGTCCAGCTGAGGATGGCGGTGAGGAATTAATGCAGTGGATGGTCACCACTATTCAAGAGGTAGTACCTTTGCCAATCTGCCTTGATACTACAAATTATAAAGCTATAGAGGCAGGTTTAAAGGTTCACAATAATCAGTGGGGAAGGCCATTGATAAACTCCACATCAAATGACCCTGAGAGATTTCCTATTCTTGAGCTTGCAGCTAAATATAATTCACTGATAATAGGGCTTACTGTTGGAAAGGGAGGTCTTCCTGCAGATGCAGAGGAAAGGGCTGCTATAGCAGCCGAGATTATGGCAAGGGCTATGGAATATGGGGTCCCCCTTGAAGATATATACCTTGACCCCCTCGTGCTTCAGATCGCAACATCCCAGGATCATGCGATGAAGGTTATTGATGCGATCAAGATGTTCCGAGAAATGAATGACCCTCCAATGAAGACAGTTGTAGGTTTAAGCAATATTTCTAATGGATGTCCTAAGCATGTAAGACCAATACTCAATAAATATTATTTTATTATGTTAATGAATGCTGGTTTGACTGCTGCAATTGCAGACTCTCATGAAATAGCAGAGGCTATGCAGGAAAAACAATTAGTTGATGATATCCTCGCAGGAAAAGAGATAGAGGATAAGGAAAAGATGAGGGTTATTAAAAAGACCTTAGATGTAATAATGAATAAGACACTTTATGCACATTCATATTTAGAGATGTAAAAGCTATGAAGCGTAACACGTAAACATAAAATGCAATGAGTAAGATCAAAACACATAAGGATTCAGATGTATGGAAGGCAGCGATTGATTTAGCTGATGATTTATATATAGTGTGACAAAGGATTCCCCGAAGGAAGAGAAGATGCTTTTTGGCCTTATAGGCTACTTGAAGAAATAATTACTTAGTTACTCGTTAGCATCATGTGTTACGAGTGACGATGATGGAGGTTTAGAATGGCTTTCACTGCACCCAAAGAAACTTTTTCAGGTAAGGTTTTTGAGGTAACTATAGGGACAGACAAACCAGTTGTTTTCGGAGGAGAAAATGTCCTTCCCTTCCATTCATTTGAGGGTTCTGTACCTCACAGACCTGTAATAGCCTATGAAATCCAGGATATTTTCCCTGATGATTGGCCTGAGGTGGTAAAAAATGCCTACTCAGGTGTTTCCGATGACCCGGTTAAATGGGCAAGATATTGTCAGAATGAATTAGGTGCAAAGGCAATAGCACTAAGACTTATTGGTACCCATCCTGATAAAGATAATAGAACACCAGAGGATGCAGCAAAGACGGTTAAGGATGTTCTTGCAGCAATTGATATCCCGCTGATAATACTTGGAAGTAATCATGCTGAAAAGGATTCTTCTGTATTAATCGCAGCATCTGAGGCTGCGAAAGGCAAAAATTGCATAATAGGAAAGGCACAAGAGGCAAATTATAAGACAATAGTTGCTGCTGCACTGGCCAATAATCATAAGCTTATAGCAATGTCAGAGCTTGATATAAATCTCTCAAAACAACTTAATATATTAATAACCCAGATGGGATTTGACAAGGAAAGGCTCATAACAGACCCCATGTGTTCTGCCCTGGGATATGGGCTTGAATATACATACTCAGTTATGGAGAGGATAAGGCTTGCGGCTTTGACACAAAATGATGCAACTATGCAGCAACCTATGCTTGCAGATGTGGGCATGTATGTCTGGAAGGTAAAGGAGACGCAGGCATCTGAGACTGATCTTCCCCAGTGGGGTTCTCTTAAAGAGAGGGCAATAGCATGGGAGGCTGTGACAGCTTCTGCATTATTAATGTCTGGTGCTGAACTGCTGATTATGAGGCATCCTGAGGCAGTTAAGGCAGTTGAAAAATTTATAGACGAGCTAATATAAGGGAGGTCAGTTTATGGCTTTAACAGGCGTTGAGATATTTAAATTGCTTCCAAAGACAAATTGCAAGAAGTGCGGACATCCCACATGTCTTGCCTTTGCTATGAAACTTGCACAGAGGCAGGTATCCCTTGATGCCTGTCCTGATATCTCTGAAGAGGCAAAACAGAAACTTGGAGAGGCATCAGCTCCGCCGATCAGGCCAATAACTATTGGGGTTGCAGACAGGGCAATAAAAATTGGGGAAGAGACCGTCCTTTTCAGGCATGAAAAAAAATTTGTAAATCCATGCGCCTTTGTTGTTGAAGTTAAGGACAACATGTCCGATGAAGAGATAAATAGGATTGTAGATGAGGTATTGACTTCAGAGATAGATAGGGTTGGACAGAAATTAAGGATAGATGCAATATTTGTAAACAATTCATCAAATGATGCAGGAAGATTTGAAGATGTTGTAAGGTCTATTTCATCAAAGGCATCTTTTATACCTCTGATTATATCAACAAATGATCCAGTAGCAGCAGAGGCTGCCTTAAAATTAATTTCTGACAAAAAACCCCTTCTTCATGGAGCTAATGAATCCAATGTAGAGGTAATGGCAGATGTAGCAAAGAAATATAAGGTATCACTCGGTGTTTCAGCAAAAGGTCTTGATGCACTTTCAGCATTGACTGAAAAGATAAAGGGTCTCGGCGTTGATGATATGGTCATAGATCCATGTGCTAACACAGCTAAGGAGATTCTTGAGGCAAATACGATGATAAGAAGATCAGCCCTTAAAAAGAATTTCAAACCCTTAGGCTATCCAATAATCACATTTGCTAACAGGGACGATAGTATGCTTGAGGCAATGATAGCGACCCTTGGAGTAACAAAATATTCCTCCATTATAGTTTTAAAGAGTATAGAAAAATGGAAAAACCTTGCCCTTTTTACACTTAGGCAGAATATATATACTGACCCTCAAGTTCCTATGCAGGTGGAGCAAAAAATATACAAGATCGGAGAACCTACACCAGAGTCTCCACTTGCTATTACAACAAACTTCTCACTAACATACTTTATAGTATCGGGAGAGATAGAAAATAGCAAGGTTCCTTGTAGGCTTGCTGTTATGGATTGCGAGGGACTTTCTGTCCTAACAGCATGGGCAGCAGGTAAATTTACTGCCTCAAAGATTGCCCAATTTATAAAAGATAGCGGAATAGAAAATGAGGTGACAAGAAGGGAATTAATAATCCCTGGATATGTTGCGATACTTAGTGGGGCAATAGAGGAGAAACTTCCTGGGTGGAAGATTATTGTTGGACCTAGAGAGGCGAATGGGCTGCCAGCATTTCTAAGGTCCTATAGAAATTAAAAGAAATTTATTAAATATAAACTAATCATAGGAGGTCAGAATGTCAAAGATTATAGCCTCAGCAGCTATAAGAGGTTCACATAGACTTGTTGCTCAGGCAGAACAAATGCTTGAAAAGGCAATTGCTGAAAAGGGAAAGGACTTTGTATTTGAATTCCCTGATACAGCCTACTATCTACCAATGATATATGCGATAACAGGTTTTCCTGTCAGGACACTTGGAGATATGAAAGAGGCCCTTAATTATGCAAAAGAACTTCTTCATGAAGAACCAGAAGAGCACCTATGGAGACCCTATCTTGGAGAGGCCCTTGATTCAGGAATGGCAACTCTCTTTGCAGAAGAGATTATAATGGCAATCCGTTATATTTACGATTTAGAACCATATAAATGTCCCGAGACAGGTCTTGTTTATAATGGATTTATAACAGATACTATTCAGAGGTATCTGGGTGTCCAGCTTGTTGACGGAACAATGCCAGGATTTGTGGCAGTAATAGGGGCAGCTCCAAATGAAGATATAGCTGTAAACATAATAAGAGAGCTTCAGGAAAAAAATATCCTCATATTCCTTTCAGGTCAATCTAATGGTGATAGTGTTACAAAACAGCTACAGAGAAAGGGAGTAGAGCTTGGCTGGGAAACGAGGATAGTGCCTGTTGGTCCTGATACAGAGCATACAATATATCCACTTAACTGGTCTATAAGGGCATCCCTTATATTTGGGGGTAAAAAGCCAGGAGATTACAAAGGAATGCTTAAATATACCAAGGATAGGGTCTTTGCATTTGCATTGGTTTTGGGTGAACTTGATGATATAAAATGGGCAACAGGAGCTGGGGCGATAAACATGGGCTATCCTGCTATCTGCGATACAGAACAGCCTGTCATACATCCTACAGGAGTTACAACATATGAAGAGGTTGATAGGGAGCTTGACCATACAAAGATAGTTCAGAAGGCTATAGAGGTGAGGGGACTTAAGATTATTGTTGAAAAGCCGCCTATACCAGTTGCCTATGGTCCAGCATTTGAAGGAGAGAGGATCAGAAAAGAGGATATGTTTATTGAATTTGGTGGTCAAAGAACCCCTGCCTTTGAATGGGTAAGGATGAAGGAAATGGAAGAGGTAGAGGATGGAAAGGTCACAATTATTGGTACAAACTGGCAGGAGAGATATGAAAAGGGTGGTCAGATGCCTCTCGGCATTGTTGTAGATGTTGCCGGAAGAAAGATGCAAAAGGATTTTGAATCTATCCTGGAAAGAAAGATACATCATAATATAAATGAGGGGCAAGGACTCTGGCATATGGGGCAGAGGGATGTCAATTGGATAAGGATAAGCAATGCAGCTAAAAACGCTGGTTTTACCCTCGAACATATTGGTCTAATCCAAACCACGATGATGAAATATAGATTCAAGGCCATTGTAGATAAGGTTCAGGTAACTATATATACTGATGAGGAAGATGTTTTGAGGCTTAGAGAAGAGGCAAGGGCAGCATATAGGGAGCGTGATCAGAGATTAGGTGCATTGACAGATGATGCTGTAGATACATTTTATTCCTGTCTTTTATGTCAGTCCTTTGCCCCTTCCCATGTCTGTATAATAACACCTGAAAGACTTGGTCTCTGCGGTGCATACAACTGGCTTGATGGAAAGGCAGCATACGAAATAGATCCGACAGGTGGAAACCAGCCTGTTCCAAAGGGAGAGCTCATTGATCCACGCTATGGAAGATATACAGGCGTTGATGAGTATCTTAAAAAGGCATCAGGTGGGGCAGTGGAAACACTTAATCTATACACTATTATGGAAAATCCTATGACCTCTTGCGGATGTTTTGAATGTATAGTTGCAATTATACCTGAGGCTAATGGGGTTATGATAGTACACAGGGGTGCTACAATGATGACCCCTATTGGAATGAAATTCTCCACACTCGCAGGAACAGTTGGTGGTGGCGCCCAGACACCTGGATTTATGGGCATAGGGGTTAATTTTATAACGAGCAGGAAGTTTCTTGCAGGGGATGGAGGTATTAAGAGGATAGTCTGGATGCCAAAGGCGCTGAAGGAGAGGATAGCAGAGGCTTTTAAAAGGAGGGCAGCAGAAGAGGGTGTGCCTGATTTGCTGGATAAAATAGCAGATGAAACAATATGTGAGGATTCAGAAAAGCTCTTAGAATATCTTACAAGTGTGGGACATCCAGCATTGGAGATGGAGCCAATGATATAAAAGCCCTGATTTATTTATAATATAAAGGATTAGGCATCAAAAAATATGGAGGTTTTTTAATGATACATCACGATGAAGTAATGGAGATGCTCGGAGATGTTCTATCAGAAGAACAGAAAAGGAGGGCTGCACTAATTCACTCTTTTCATAAAATACAGAAGGAAAAGAACTATCTGCCTGAAGAAGATTTAAAGGCACTTTCAGAGGAACTTCAGATCCCTTTAAGTGATATTTACAGCACCGCATCATTTTACAAGCAGTTCCATTTTAAGCCGAGAGGTAAGAACATAGTATGCGTATGCGTTGGAACAGCATGTCATGTAAGGGGCGCTCAGGCTGTTGTTAACAAGCTTGAAAGTGCCTTTGGCATAAAGGCAGGTGAGACAACTAAGGATTTATCTGTAACACTTGAGACTGTAGGATGCATAGGCTGCTGTGGATTGGCACCTGCTGTTGTTGTAAATGATGAGATAGTTGGTGAGGTAAGTTCTGTAAAGGTAGATAATATAGTAGAGACAGTAAAACAACAGGGCTCCAAAGTAACAGAATAGCCCATTGAGGAGTAATATCGGGTGAAAAGATTAGAGAGTATAAATGAACTTACAGAATTACGTAATTCCTTGAAAAGGGATATGGCAAAGGATCGTTATAGGATAAAGCTTTGTTGCGGCACTGCATGCAGGGCAACAGGTTCATTAAAGGTATTAGAATCTCTAAAAAAAGAGGTTGCTTTAAGTGGAAAAGATATAGATATAGTAACTACGGGTTGTCAGGGTCTCTGTCAAAAGGGCCCTCTTATGAAGATAGAGCCTTATGGTTTCTTCTATCAAAGGATAAATCCCTCCTATGTCCCAAAGATTATAGGAAATACTATAATGGCAGGTTTTCCTGTACGAGAACTTCTATACAGGGATAGTGTAATAAAAGAACCTGTTTATACAATGGAAGAGACACCCTTTTATAAAAAACAACAGAGGCTTGTCCTTAGAAACAATACAAAGATAGACCCTGCAAATATTTATGACTATATTGCAAATGATGGCTATCTTGCCCTTCAGAATGTTCTTACCTCTATGAAGCCTGAGCAGGTAATTGAGGAGATCAAAAAATCAGGGCTCAGGGGTAGGGGAGGAGCAGGATTCCCAACAGGAATAAAATGGGAAGCAGTAAAGCGCTCAGCAGGAGATGTAAAGATTATAGTAGCAAATGGGGATGAGGGTGATCCAGGCGCATTTATGGACCGTTCTATAATGGAGGGTGATCCTCACAGCCTTTTTGAAGGAATGCTTATTTGTGCCTTTGCTGTTGGCGCAAAATATGGATTTATCTATGTAAGGCATGAGTATCCCCTTGCAGTCAAAAATCTAACAATTGCTTTGCAACAGGCACATGAGCTTGGACTTATGGGGAATAATATTTTAGGTACCGGGTTTAGCTTTGATATATCCATTAGAGAGGGTGCAGGTGCATTTGTCTGTGGCGAAGAGACAGCGCTTTTAGCATCTATTGAAGGTAGAAGAGGTTTTCCAAATCAGAAGCCCCCTTTTCCTGCTGAAAGCGGTATATGGTCTTACCCAACATGTATTAATAATATTGAGACATTTGCCAATGTGCCTTATATAATTGCTTATGGTAGCGAAAACTATGCAAATATGGGAACAGAAAGGAGCAAAGGGACAAAGGTCTTTGCACTTACAGGAAAGATTAAGAATACAGGCTTGATTGAGGTTCCTATGGGAATTACCCTAAGGGAAATCATATATGATATAGGTGGTGGGATACTTCATAACAAAAGATTCAAGGCTGTACAGACAGGTGGACCTTCTGGTGGTTGTCTTCCTGAAAGCATGCTTGATCTGAAGGTGGATTTTGATTCACTCACAGAGGCAGGATCTATGATGGGTTCAGGGGGGATGGTTGTCATGGATGAGACGGACTGTATGGTAGATGTAGCAAAGTTTTTTCTCTCGTTCTGCCAATCAGAATCATGCGGTAAATGCCCTCCATGCAGGATTGGGACATACCAGATGCTCCAGATATTAGAGAGGATAACAAAAGGGGAAGGGGTATCTGGAGATATAGAGAGACTTGAGGCAATATGCCATATGGTAAAGGAGGGTTCCCTTTGTGGACTTGGGAAGACAGCGCCAAATCCTGTTTTATCAACAATAAGGCATTTCAGACAGGAGTATGAAGAGCATATAAACAATAAATATTGCAGGGCAAAGGTATGCCGAGGTTTAGGTCTATATAGTATAGATCAGGAAAAGTGCTTTCTATGTGGTTTATGCAAAGAGGCATGTGCCTATAATTCAATAGTAGAGACAAAAAACAGCTATCAGATTGATATGGACTACTGTGTGAAATGCAAGGCCTGTTATGATGCATGTCCTGTAGATGCAATAAAGATAGAGCCTTTGGTAAAGGCAGTAGAGGTGGGTAATTGATGGAAAGATTAAAAAGTATAGATGATTTAAGGACATTACGGCAGACACTCAGGGATAAGGAACAAAAAGAAAAGGTCGTTATAAGTGTATGCGGAGGAAGCGCCTGTAGGGCATCAGGTTCATTAAAGGTTGTTAAGGCAATGAAAGAGGAGTCAGCCCGTAAGGGATTTGACACTGATATAAAGGTTACAGGATGCAGAGGGCTTTGCTCAAAGGGGCCGAATGTAGATGTAAAACCACATGGTATTTTTTACAACCGTGTAAGACCTGACCTTGTCCCAAGCCTGATGGGATACACAATATCAGGAAATACACCTTTTAGGCCTCTGCTTTATAGGGATAATATATTGAGTGAGCCAATCTCAAAGATTGAAGAGATACCTTTATATAAAAAGCAGTTAAGGCTTGTATTAAGACATAATGGATTGATAGATCCTAAATCTATTTTAGATTACATAAAAGTGGGAGGCTATTCTGCCCTTGAGAAGGCACTTTCCTCTATGACCCCCGATGATGTATTAAATGAGGTTGATAGGGCTAATTTAAGGGGCAGGGGTGGTGCTGGTTTTCCAGCGGGAAAGAAATGGAGGCATACAAAGGGATCAAATAGTCCTATAAAATTTGTGATTGCTAATGGTGATGAAGGGGATCCAGGTGCATTTATGGACAGATCTATAATGGAGGGCAATCCACACAGCCTCATAGAAGGGATGATACTAAATGCCTATGCTATTGGTGCCCAATATGGATTTATCTATGTAAGACATGAGTATCCCCTTGCTGTTGAAAACCTTCAGATTGCCATAAACCAAGCAAGGGATCTCGGAATTCTTGGCAAAAACATCCTTGGCACGTCCTTGAGTTTTGATATAGCAATTAGAGAGGGTGCAGGGGCATTTGTATGCGGTGAATCAACGGCACTTGTTGCCTCAATAGAGGGAGAAAGGGGATTCCCAAGACCAAGACCACCGAGGCTTTCTGAAAAAGGTGGCGGTGTCTGGAAATATCCAACAAATCTTAATAACATAGAGACATTTGCTAATGTCCCAATAATAATAGAAAAGGGAGCTGATTATTTTCTATCCATTGGCACAAAGGGTTCTCCTGGAACAAAGGTCTTTGCATTGGCTGGAAAGGTAAAGAACTCATGTCTTGTTGAGGTGCCAATGGGCATAACATTAAGAGAGATAGTTTATGATATAGGAGGCGGAATAATCGGAAACAAAAGGTTTAAGGCAATTCAGACAGGAGGCCCTTCAGGAGGCTGTCTTCCAGAGCATATGCTTGATACCCCTGTGGATTTTGATACCCTCACAAAGGCAGGCTCTATGATGGGATCTGGTGGAATGGTTGTTCTTGATGAAGATAATTGCATGGTAGATGTGGCAAAGTATTTTCTCTCCTTTTGCCAGTCTGAATCATGCGGTAAATGTCCTCCCTGCAGGATCGGCACCTATCATATGCTCCAAATACTTGAGAAGATTACCTCAGGAAATGGAGAGGAAGGGGATATAGAAAGGCTTGAAGATTTAGGTAGAAAGGTTGTAGAAGGGGCCTTATGTGGACTCGGAAATTCTGCGCCTAACCCTATACTTACTACAATAAAATATTTCAGGGAAGAATACGAAGAGCATATATATGAAAAATATTGTAGGGCAAAGGTTTGTAGCGGATTAGGTGTTTACAGAATTGACCAGGACGAATGCTTCCTTTGTGACCTATGCAGACAGGCATGTGCCTTTGATGCAATTAAAGAGACAAGAAACAGGCTTTTTATAGACCAGGATTATTGCACTAAATGCAAGGCATGTTATACAGCATGTCCAATTGGTGCAGTGAAGATAGAAAAACAGAAAAAAGGGATAAGTGTCAGTTAAAAAGCCTTAGATTAGAAAAACCTAATCATTTATAATTGGTGTTTTGGAGGTAAGATGGTAGAGCAGAAAGAAAAAAAGGTAGAAGAGATAAAGAAAGAGGCAGAGGAGACAAAAAGATGTCCTATCAGTAAATCACTTTATTATATAGAGGAATTTCTTGCTGGACCAATGTGTGGGAAATGCTTTCCCTGTGAGATGGGGGTTTATGAGGCGATGGTAAGGTTTAGAAACATTAAGGAAGGGAAAGGTACCCAGAGAGATATAGATGCTATAAAAAGGATAGCGGAAGACATGCTTGAGTCCTCAAGGTGCAAAAAAGGAAAGGATACAGCTAAATTTATTCTTGAATGGATGGGTACAGATGTCTTTAATCAACATGTTGAAGGCATATGCCCTGATAGAGAATGTATTGCATTTATGGAATACAGGATTATCCCAGAAAAATGCATAATGTGCGGAGAGTGTAAGGAGGTTTGTCTATATAACGCTATAATAGGCGAAAAGAAAAAGCCCTTTTTAAGCGGTTATCTCCCCTTTGAGATAAGGCAGAAGAGATGTGTTAAATGTGGAGATTGTATAAAGGTATGTCCGACAAATGCCATTGTACTTGTTGATATAAAAGAGAGGCAAGGGGTTGGAGTTTAGATGGTCAGGGAGTTCTTTTAGGTTACAAGAGAAGGATGACATGCTTTTATTTGAAAATAAAATATAATCAATTATACAGGAGGATGCATAATGTCAAACATGGTTAATATTAAAATAGACGGTAAGGAGATAGCCGTTCCAGAAGGAACAAATCTTGTTGATGCCGCAGAACTTGCAGGCATTCATATACCCAATCTCTGTTATCTTAAGGGATTGCCAGGTATAGGTGCGTGTAGACTCTGTCTTGTTGAGATAGAGGGATCACGGGCTCCGATGATAGCCTGTAACACTAAGGCAAAGGAAGGCATGGTAGTAAATACAAGGACAGAAAAGGTACAGGAGATAAGGAAATTTGTTATAGACCTTATACTTTCTATGCATCCCCTTGACTGTATGACATGTACAAAGGCTGGGGTATGCAATCTCCAGCAGTATGCCTATGACTTTGAGCTTAAGGAGTCAAGCTTTACACGCAAATATTTTGGTTTTTCTCCTGATGAGGCAAATCCTTTTATAAAGAGAGATCCTGATTACTGCATATTATGTGGCAGGTGCGTGCGTGTATGCAAAAATCAGGACACCAATGTATTAGATTTTATGGGAAGGGGAGTAGGCTCAAAGGTCACAACAGCAAATGATAGGCCCCTTCAGGAATCAGGATGTACCTTCTGTGGAAGCTGTGTTGATGTCTGCCCAGTTAATGCATTATTAGAGGCAGACAGATGGAGAAAAGGCAGGGAATGGGAATATGAAAGGATAAATTCTGTATGTCTTCTTTGCGGAAATAGTTGCGCTGTAACAGTCAGTACTAAGGATGGAAGAATTGCTAAGATAAATGCAGGTGCCATTGAGGGTTCTCCAGAAAGATTTATCTGTGCCTATGGAAGATTCGGATTTGACTGTATAGAAGCTGAAAGTAGAGTCATAACACCTATGAAGAGAGTCAATGGAGAACTAAAGGAGACAACATGGGAGGATGCAATAGAGACAATTGCAATGGCATTAAAGAAGGCAGGTCAGAATACGGCGATAATATCGACAGCAGGCATCCTTAATGAAGATGCCCTCGCCTTAAAGAGATTTGCATCTGATGTAGTTAAGACAAAGAATCTTGATACAACAGCAAGTCTTTATGGAGATGAAGAAACATTGATTAATGGAGGGGCTGATTTAGAAAATGCAGATCTCTTTGTCCTTGTTGACCTAAACCCAAACCAATGGGAGAGGGTTTTGCCAGCATTAGATGCAATTATCAGGAGGAGGTTAAAGACAGGGGCAAGGCTTATTGTAATAAACTCAAAGGAACCAAAGATTTCTTCTGTAGCAACTTTGAACTTAATAGGAAAAGAGACAGATACCCTAAAATCCCTGGCAAAGGCATTGATTGATAAAGGTCTTAAATCTGATAAAAAACTTGTAGAAATGGTAAAAGATGCAACTATCTCAGAGGCAATAGATAAAGCAGCAACACTATATATGGAGGCAAAAAATCCAGTGATAATCTCTTCTCCTGCAATGTATAATGCCTCTTCAAATATAGCATTATTAAAAGGTGTAGCAATATCTGTCCCCGTTGAGAGCAACGCAAAAGGTGTTATGATGATGGGAATTACAGGGGATGGAAAATCATATAAAGAGATGACATCAAAAGAGACAGCCTTACTTTATGTAGTAGGAGAGGTTCCATTAAACAATAGACCAAATACAGAATTTCTAATTGTTCAAAATTCCCATTTAACAGGGCTTGCAAAAGAGGCAGATATAGTCCTTCCATCAGCAGCATTTCTTGAGGCAGAGGGCACTATTGTAGATTATCTTGGAAGGATAAGGTGTGTATGCAAGGCAGTAGAACCAGCAGGTGATGCAAAGACTCATAGGGAGATATTTAGTGCTGTTGCAAAGAAGATGGGAGTAGAATTAAAAGAGCCAAAGGAGTCTGATATGAAAAGATTAACAAAGATGAAGATTAAGAAGGTAGTTAGCCCCTTTGAGCGCAAAGAGGGTTTTGATGTAGATGTTAATGAGATAATAGAATCAATAAATGCCTCTGTAATCAATGGCTCAAGGCTCTTATGGCTTAAAGAGGCATCAGTCTGCGTATAGAAACTATTTGGGTCAGACTTGCATATATGCATATGTTATATTGCAAGACCTGACCCCCACTTTGTACTAACGGCAGTTTAAGCCCCTACATCCGTCCTTTAATTCCCAATAAATATACCAAAAACAGGAAGGTTGGGCAACAAGGCTGTTGTGCCCAAAAAACAGGATAGACCCACAGACTACTTATCATTAAAATTATTTATTGAACTATTAAAAAAAAAAATACGAAAACCTTGACAATGGGTAAAAAAGGGGTTAGACTTCTCATATAAATTGTAGGAGGTGAGATGAGGGCTTTGAATACTAAAAGGTTATTAGCAGTTGTATCCGTCTTATTATGTTTTGCTTTATTTGTTCCGTCTGCCTTTGCAGAGGAAAACCAAGCATCTCAAAGGGGTATTCTTAATTATCAGCGTGAGCTGAATCTTACAGATGAACAGGCAAAAAGGATAAAGTCTGCCCTTGATGGCTATGAAAAAACGGCAAAAGAATTGATTCCGAAACTTCAGAAGCTGGAGCAGGAAATAAAAAGGCTTCTTGATGACGGTGTAAAGATGGAAGAGATAGAGCCAAAGATAAGGGAGTCTTTCAGCATAAGGGCAGATATCTTGATAGCTGACATTAAGGCAACGAGGGAGATTAATAAGGTTTTGACAGTAGAGCAGAGCAATAAGTGGAAGTCCATTCGCAGACAAATGCAGCAAAAAAATAATTGAAAAAGGAGGAAGCAAGATGAAACGATGGTATTTGGCATTTTTAGTGCTGATTGCCTTTTTTGCCTCGGGCTTGAATGGGGATGCAATCGCTTTTGATAAGGTAGGTTATGTGATTGTTGGTTCCACCTTCGTAAGCACGGACGATATTATTGCAGAATTCACGAAGGGTGATAATGAATCTATTGATGGTGTTGTTGGAG
>CAZIMB010000016.1:0-8490 GCA_964540275.1 uncultured Nitrospirota bacterium
AAAATACTTTATTTATGCACAAAAACACCATGGGGGATGTATCCTTCATGGTGTTGCTTTTTTCAGTCTATAATTGGTATATTTAATAAATTAATTAATTTTTTTATATCTACGAAAATTTATTAAGAGTGGGGTTGCCCACTCTTTTGTTTTATACTTATGGACAAGACAGCTATTAAGGAAAAAATTTTAGAATTAGCAACTGGGGTAGCAGAGGACGAAGGTGTTGAGATAGTAAATGTTGAAATTCTTGGAAGCGTCAAAAAGATATTATTAAGAATCTATATTGATAAAGAGGGAGGCGTTACAATCGGAGATTGTGAAAGGATTAGCAGGAGATTAGAGGCCCTATTAGATGTAGAAGATTTTATTAAGACATCCTATGTACTTGAGGTATCGTCGCCAGGACTTGACAGACCATTATTACAAAAAGTAGATTTTGAAAAAAATATCGGAAAATTGGTAAGGATTATTACTTCAGAAAAGATAGATAATCAGACCTTTTTTATAGGCAGAATTATTGATGTTGGTGACACATGGGTAAGACTAAAGATAAAGTCAAAGGAAGAAAAAGATTTATATATACCACTTAATAAAATCTCAAAGGCAAAACTGGAGATAGAATTTTAAAGATATGAATAAAATGTCTAAAGAACTTTGCTTTATACTTGACCAGATCAGCAGAGAAAAGGGGATTTCACGAGATGTGCTGTTAAAGGTATTGGAATCTGCCTTACTGTCTGCTGCAAAAAACCGTTATGGGAGCAAGGGTAATTTAAGTTTAAGAATTGATCCTAAAACCTGTAATATACAGATGTTTGAGATAAAGGAGGTTGTAGAGCATATATCTGATAAAGATAAACAGATAAGCCTCGAAAAAATAAAGGATATATTTCCTGATAAAAAAGCAGGCGATATAGTAGAGATTCCAGTACCTCTTAAGGATTTTGGCAGGATCGCTGCTCAGACAGCCAAACAGGTCCTATTTCAGAAGGTTAGAGAGGCTGAAAGGCGCGTTATCTTTGAAGAATATAAAGACAAGATTGGACAAATAGTTACTGGCACTGTATTAAGAAAAGAACTCGGTAATTATTACATAGCCCTTGCTAAGACTGAGGCCATTCTTCCCCAAAGAGATACCCTTCCTAATGAAACCTTGAAGAGAGGGGATATTGTAAAGGCATATCTGACAGAGATTCGTCAGTCTCCAAAGGGACCTTTAATTTTACTTTCAAGGACTGATCCAAACTTTGTAATCGCTCTATTTAAGACAGAGGTTCCAGAAATAAACGATGGCATTGTTATAATAAAAGGAATAGCAAGGGAGCCGGGGGAAAGGACAAAGATTGCTGTGTATTCAACTGATACAGCTATTGACGCTGTAGGAGCCTGTGTGGGAATGAAAGGGACAAGGGTTCAATCTATTGTAAGGGAATTAAAAGGAGAGAGGATTGATATAATTCCATGGAGTGAAGATCCCCGTATATTCATAGCTCGGGCACTCACCCCTGCAATAATTGATAGGATAGGAATAAGTGAGGAAGGAAAGACAGCTATGGCAATAGCAGATGATCAACAATTATCCCTTGCCATTGGCAAAAAGGGTGTAAATATTAAATTAGCCACCAAACTAACAGGATGGGAAATAGATGTAATCAGTGAGTCAGAATACTCAAAAATTAAGATGCAAGAAACAGACAAATTACTTGATGAGGCAATCAAAATAGAAAAAAGGAGACTCAACCGAACAGAAGAAAATAAAGATTCAGCATCTAATGAACAATGATTTATTATCTCCCATTCAATATGTTAAAGGAGTAGGTCCAAAAAAGGCGTCTTTACTTTCCCGCCTCGGTATAAAGAATATTAGGGATTGCCTATTTCATCTACCATTCAGGTATGAAGACAGAAGCTTAATAAAGAAAATAGCCTTTCTCCAAAATGGGGAATTAAATACGGTTAACGGAAAGATTTTAAGCACCGATATAATAACACCAAGCCTAAAAAACCCTAAACTCAAAATATTTCAAGCAGTTATTTCAGATGGAAGCGGTATTTTAAAGGCAAAATGGTTTAATCAGACATATCTTAAAAAAATACTCAAACACAAGCACGAAGTAGTTTTAAGTGGAATAGTAAAAAGAGATAAGTGGGGAATTGAGATAATAAATCCTGAATATGAGATACTAAATGATGAAGAGGACAATTCTGATTTTACCTTAGAAAAACAAAATCCAGATATTGGGATTCATACGGGAAGGATAATACCTATTTATAGTTCAACAGAAGGCCTTAGTCAGAAACAATTTAGAAGTATTATGTATTCAGTTGTTAATAACTATGCCCCTTTATTACAGGACCCAATCCCGCCCGAAATCATTTCTGAGCTAAATCTACCAGGCTTAAAGGAAAGTATCCTATCTGTTCATTTCCCTCCATCCACATCATCTATAGAGGATTTAAACAAAGGCACAAGCCCTTACCATAAAAGACTGATATTTGATGAACTCTTTACCTTTCAAATTGGTCTTGCCCTAATAAAAAAGTCTGAGGTTTTAGAAAAAGGTATTTCCTTTGCTCCTAATGGGAGCCTTACAAATAAGCTTATCAACAAACTGCCTTTCAGGCTAACTGCAGCTCAGGAAAGGGTCTTCAATGATATATTAAAAGATATGCAGTCACCAAAACCTATGAATAGGCTTTTGCAGGGTGATGTAGGATCTGGAAAAACCATAGTCGCCCTCTTGTCCATGCTTTCTGCTGTTGAATGTGGTTATCAGACTGCGTTAATGGCCCCTACCGAGATCCTCGCTGAACAGCACTTCATAAACATACACAATCTAGTAAAAGACTTAGGATTAAGGATCCATCTACTGACAGGGAGCACGAAAAATAAAGATTTAGATAACATATCATCAGGGTATAGTGATATTATAATAGGAACACATGCCCTCATTCAGGAAGGGGTATCATTTAAAAAACTCGGTCTTATTGTAATAGATGAACAGCACAGATTTGGGGTTATGCAAAGGGCTATTTTAAGAAAAAAAGGTATAAATCCTGATACATTGATAATGACTGCTACACCTATTCCAAGGACTCTTGCCCTTACCCTTTATGGAGATCTTGACTACTCTGTAATTGATGAACTCCCTCCTAACAGAAGCCCTATTATTACAAAACTTTTTTATGAAAAAAATAAAAGCCAAATATATTCTCTGATAGAACAAGAGACAAATAAAGGCAGACAGGTATATATTGTTTATCCCTTAATTGAAGAATCTGAGAAGACAGATCTAAAATCTGCAATCACAGGTGCTGAGAGGTTAAAAACCCTATTTCCCCATCTTAAAATAGGGCTAATCCATGGAAAAATGAAGCCCCTAGAGAGAGAGCAAGTAATGAGGGAATTCAAGAATGGAGATATAAATATACTTGTGTCCACTACAGTAATAGAGGTTGGGGTTGATGTACCCAATGCAACGCTTATGGTTATAATACATGCAGAAAGATTTGGACTTGCACAGTTACATCAACTAAGGGGTAGGGTTGGTAGAGGTAGTAATCAGTCCTACTGCATCCTTCTTAGTTATGGTGGTGGAGAGGAATCAAGAAAAAGGCTTCAAGCAATGGTCAGAACAACAGATGGATTTGAAATAGCAGAAGAGGATCTGAAAATAAGGGGACATGGAGAATTTTTTGGTGTTAGACAATCTGGTATGCCAGACCTAAAGATTGCAAATCTCCTAAGAGATTCCAAAATATTAGAAGTAGCTCGCAAATATGCATTTTCTCTGATTGAAAAAGATGATTTAAAAAAATATCCCCTTTTAAAAAAACATATTGAAGATTTCTGGGGTAATAGATTAGAAATGTTTAAAACAGCTTAGGAGGGAATTATGTATAATAGAATAAAAGGCGACATTGAAGGTGCCATTGGAAAAATCAAATGGTTTTCTACCTTGCTTTCAGAGAGGACAAGGATAGAAATTGAGGTCTTTAAATTACTTTATAGGTCAGAAGAGTTAAAAAAGCGTAGAGAAGAACTGATGAGAAGGCTAGGGGAACATGTTTATAAGATGAGGGATAAGAATAGGAATATTTATTCAGATATGGAAATAAAGGAGATTATTAATGAACTCGAATCTATTGAACCCGAAATAAAGGAAACTGTTGATAAGGCATCAGAAATAAGCAAAATTGTAGCATAAGTCTATCTTTAAAAGGCTTTTCAACATGCTACCATCACTTAATATTGATAATCTTTTAAGGTATTTTTCGGAAAATTTTACTTTTTTATCATTTGTATGTTAATTTATCATTTAAAAAATAAGGAGACTACCAAGATGAGGATTTTTTTACCTTGGCTAATATCACTTTTTTTGGTTATTTCTTGTTCTAAAGATAATACACCGAAAGGTAATTTTGTTGCAAAGATTGATAACATCTTAATAACAAAAGAAGATGTTTATTCTGAAATAAACTCACTGCCAGATTATGCAAAAGAATTCTTTGAAGGAGAGGATGGCAAGATAAGATTTGTTGATGAATTAGTTAAAAAAGAGCTTTTATATATGGAGGCTAAGAAAAGAGGTCTTGACAAGGATAAGGATCTTCAGAGAAAAATTGAAGAGTTTAAAAAAATTACGCTTATTAATAAGCTGCTTGAAAATGAGGTCGGGAAAAACCTAACTCCCTCAGAGAATGATATGAAGACATTCTATGAAAAAAATAAAGATGAATTTACAATAAATAATCAGGTAAGACTAAGCCACATAATTGTGAAGAACGAAATAGAGGCAGAAAAAATATTTGAAAGATTGAAAAGGGGAGAGGAATTCTCTAAAGTTGCATTAGAGGTATCACTTGACAAGGCTTCAGCAAGGTCAGGAGGCGACATTGGTTCTTTTAAAAAGGGTGAATTAGCTCCAGACATTGAGAGTGTTGTTTTTCCCCTTAAAAAGGGTGAAATAAGCATACCTATTAAACTAAAAGATGGCATCCATATATTTAAGGTAACTGATTCAAAGGGTACAGTTATTGAATATGAAAAAGTAAAAAATCTTATTGCCCAAAAGATTATAGCTGAAAAACAAAAAGAGAGCTTTGACAAGCTTATAGACAACCTGAAAAATAATAAAAAGATTGAGATTAATAAAGAAGAAATCAGTAGATTATCCTTTTCAAAAGATACAAACCAAAAATAGCAGTTTATTTCATAGAAAACCCTTTGTTAACATTATTTCTTATTGCTACGAGGCAATTACAAATAATGCATTTTAGGTACCCGGGCACACAATAAACTAAAGCTATTTTTTTAGTCTTATTACAAGATGGGTTAGATTACCTTCCTCTTTCTCTTCAAAAATAACAGGTAATTTTTCAAGTTTTATTACAGAAATTATAAGGTGTTTATTCTCCTTTTCTATAATTATTGTTAATGTATCTTCTGGATTAAGCTTTGAAAATTCCTTTAATACAATAGATGTAGCGCTGTTAGGACATAATTCAGAGCCGACTAAATTAATTGTCCAATCCTTTGAACCCGAATATACATTTGTTGGAATGGTTATGAATAATATTATAAAGAATATATATTGAATTTTTTTAATCATAGTATATATTAGCACCCCGACCCCATATAAAGGTCGGGGTGAAGTTAAAAAATTATTTACTTAACAGTAACGGTCTTTGTTTCTCCATAAAAAAGGTATTTACCTTTATTTATTGGAGTAGCAGTATCATCCCTATGATCTCCGCCTGCTGGTAAATACCAAAGGTTTACGGTTATATCCATTTCCTTTGCCTTAACATCTCTCACCTTTTTGCCTTCCTTTTCTACATCTTCATAAGGGAATCTTATTTCAAATATCTCGGTTATAGGCTTGCCGGGCTGAAGAGACGTATCAGCAAGCATACCTGATTTTCTAAAAGGACCATAGACCATTTTATCCCCTCTGCCTTTTGCTGGAGATTGAGGCGTGTAGATCTTTGATGTGTTAAATATTTCTTTGCCATCCTTTGTCTTAGCGGTCACATCCAGGACCAGCCTATTAGGAGATGGTCAGCCATCAGGGATTCTATGACCTGCATTGTTTATCATTTGCACAGTTACAACTGCTGTAGGAATAGAGTCTCCAGCCTTTGGAAGAAAATAATAACCCCTTACATCAACTTCAACACTGACAGCCTTTTTTGCCTGATCTGGATCTCTATATCCTGGCATGTAATGACCCTTATCCATATGGCATTCCTGACATGTCTTTGAACCACCTGAAGGCACATAGGCATGCAAATAACTACCATATAAGGTGGCACATTGTGTAGGCTCTGTGAGCTCAAAATTTGGACCAAGTCCATGACATTGACCGCACAGTATGGATTCTTTTATTATAGGGCTCTTTTTCAGTGAGGTAAATTTTCCATCAGGATGAGCACCATCTTTAGTTCCATAAATAACATTTGGCTCAGGTTCACCATCTGTCCATTTGTGTATCAATGCCTTTTGGTTATGGCAGATAAGACAGTTAATGCCTATCTTTTTAAGTTTTTCCCTAGCAGCTTCGTCTCCAGCAGCGCCATCAATAGCCGCCTGAGCAATTTCCTGGGCTACAGCATCTGTTGCGTCTTTTATCTGGGGTAGATGGCACTTCATGCATGAAAGCAAATGTTCTACTTTTATATCCTTCACCTCTTTTGCACCTGATTTTGTCCATTCTTTTAGGATTCCATCCCTTACGGTGGCTGCTAAAGTTGCCATAGTCCTTGGCGACCCTACTAATGATGTAGCATGATAAGATTTTTCCCACTCATCATAGATCTTCGCATGACATCCCTTGCAAGATGACACATCATACATTTTTGCCAATTCATCAATTGTAGTTGCCTTTTTTTGTGCTGAGAAAGCAACTAATGGCACAGCAACGAAAAGCATAATCAAAAAATACCTTAATTTCTTCATTTAATACCTCCCTTCTTTTAGTTTTTTTACATTATAGATTCAAACATAAAAATTATCATCAAATCTGTTAATTATATTTTTATCACCTCCTTTATATTTAAATTACTACTGTCCAAAAAATAGAATATAATTTAGCATCACATATCTTCATCACATTGGGGATTTTTCTGGACAGATAGTATTTGTAATAGAATTTTACTTCTATTACAGTACATTGTCAACTTGAATTTGTAACTTTAGTTTCAATGTTATTTTTCATTTTCAATACAATTTAAACAAAATATACTTAATTTTTTTCTTGACTTTTCATATAATCGTATGTAAATATATTTATATGAAGGATTTGGTTAAAGTATTTAAGATTTTATCTGATGAATCAAGACTCAGAATGTTGATGTTGTTGACTATAGAAGAACTTTGTGTATGCCAGATAATGGGAGTTTTGGGCATTTCGCAGCCCCTTGTATCAAGAAATATCTCTATTTTAAGCAATGCAGGGCTTCTTGATGAAAGAAGGGAGGGCAAATTAATCTTTTATTCAATCAAAAAAAATCTCCCAGAGACAAAAGATAAGTTAATCAAATTACTGAAAAAAGAGCTAAAAGATGACAGTATCTTTAAGGAAGATATGGAGTCACTTGTTGAATGTCATGAATATCAGAAAAAAACAGGAAAGTGCGATATGAAGACATTCCTTGAATATATGAAAAAGAAAAAGGATAGTAAAGGAGGAAAAAATGCTTAAAGAGTTCAAAAGAAAAAGGGCAAGGCTTCAGGCTTATACATGGCTTGGTCTTCCACTTGTAGTTATAGGTGGATGGTTTTATCCCAAATTGGGATTTTTCCTTCTTGCCTGCATGATAGGGGCTATTGCTCTCGCTTTCTATAAAGGTAGGGCTTGGTGTGACTGGATGTGCCCAAGAGGGAGTTTTTATGACCTTTTTTTGGAAAAAATCAGCCTGAAAAGGGAGATTCCACAATTTTTTAGAAAGAAGGGGCTTCGTATTTTCATGATATTCTTCTTAATAGGCATCCTCGGATTTCAGATTTATCTTGCATGGGGAGATATAGATGGCATTGGTCTTGCGATGGTAAGGCTCCTAACCATTACAACATCTATAGGTATAATCCTTGGAATAATATATCAACATAGGATCTGGTGCCATATATGCCCTATGGGAACCATAGCAAATTATTTATCTGAAGGGAAGAAACCTCTTTCAATAGAAAATACATGCATTGATTGCAAGGTATGTTCAAAGGTATGTCCAATGCAATTAAAACCATATCTATATAAAGATCAGGGAGTAATGAAGGATAATGATTGTATTAAGTGTTCAACCTGCACATTTGCCTGTCCCAAAAAGGCATTGCAGTTTGAAGACAGCATAAAAAAGGCAGCATAAAGGGCATAAAAAAAAGGTGGAAGTTGTATTACTTCCACCTTTTTTAACTGACTAAAATTAACAACCTTCAATTGCCTTCTTTTTCTTCTTTTCTACTGTTACAACACCATCCTTGATGGTAAC
>CAZIMB010000016.1:8590-9705 GCA_964540275.1 uncultured Nitrospirota bacterium
ATTCATGGTATTTTACAAAATATTTTATTCCAAAAAAAGGAAACATATTCCAAAAAAGGAAACATAATGTAAACTTATCAACTTTTTGATCCCTAATCCTTCATAGGCTTAATGAACATAAAGTAGACCATAGTCCAGTTGCCCAATATTATGAATATTGTTGCTACAATGCTCTGAATAGATAAAGCTGACACACCAGTCAGCGAGTGTCCTACTGTTCAACCACCGGCAACTGCAGCACCAAAGCCCATTATAACCCCTCCAAAAAAGACCCTTAAGACCTCATTTGGATCTCTTGGAAGGGTTAGCTTAAATTCATTAAGCCCTTTTGCGCTTAGATAGGCACCAAGGGGAATGCCAAATACATATAAAGCACTCCATGTACCTGTAGCTATACCCCAAAAATCAAACATGGGATCAAATCTAGACATGCTTGAACCCATTGTTACCATCAAAAAGGCCTCTGCAGTAGGACCTGCTGCAGATATTCCCCTTGCCTGTCCACCCCAATAATAGGAGGCAAACCACGCAAAGGTAATTATACATCCAACTAATAACCCTCCTAAAGACCAGGACCACCCCTTTTTAGGTCCAGGTGCAAAGGGTCTGCCTTTAAGGACAATTGGGATTATAACGATCAAAATTACAGCGATAACCGCCCATTTGGTTGTCATTCCACCACCAAAAAGATCCCATAATGCAGGACCCGCTGCCTCCCCTATTTCTACCTTATAGCTCTTAAGAAATTGCATTACAGGCTTTAAAGGGCCATGTATTGTTGCTAATAGAGATAAACCAAATCCAAGAAGAGATATAAAGGCAGCTAGCTGTCCTTCTCCCTGTTTGTACAGAATCCCTGTGCCGCATCCACCGGCTATAACAATTCCAAGTCCAAATATATAACCACCAACTATTGCAGCAATAGGGGCAAATGCCTGCCTTCTTAGGCCATCTTCTCCTAAGAAGCCTAAATCTTCAATTAAGTTTGCACTTAATATAGCAACAAATATTGCTATAAGCCATGCCCTAAACAAAGTAAGGTCGTTTACAAAGATCACGTCTCTGAATGCAGAGTTCATTCAATATCTGCCGCGTTGAAGAATAAATCCCAGCAT
>CAZIMB010000016.1:9805-33064 GCA_964540275.1 uncultured Nitrospirota bacterium
TTAGACTGAATAGAACTTATTAATCCATTAAATCTACATTTTGATTCTTGAATTTTTCTTAATATGCCAAAATATTATCATATTTTAAAAGTTTTTTGGCAATATCTTTTGTTTCAATAAATTCTATTCCCTCATTCAATTGAGTATTTGTATAAATACTCAATCTCATCTCTTTTGCCATCCCAAGGTTTAATAAAATTTCATCGGATTCCTCAAGCTTTCTATCAAAAATATATATATCCACATTATTTAAAACAGAAAGACCCACCGCCATACGCAAACCTTCAGATTGTCGATCACGAACTATTACGGCTATCTTTTTATCCTTCCCCATACTAAAATACGATTACCTTATCAGATTCTCTGTTCATAAGTGCATTATCATATTGACTTCCACATCTGATATTTTCTGGGATGTCTTTATCCAAAATCCCCATCTTTTTTCTGTTATAATCACAAATGCTCATTGTAATATTATGCATGTTTTTAAGGGAAATAATAGATTTATCCATAATCAACTTACAACCTTCGTCCATGAAAAAGATAATTACCCTATGACCTTTTTTTACGGCTGTCTTGGTAATACCGATTATCTCTTCTTTAAATTTGTCAGTTGTAACAAGTATTCCTAATGTCATCTCTAAAAAATTAGTCAAATTTTATATACCTTCATAATCCCAAGTACAAATAATAATGAAACCATTTAAGCTCACATTGTCAGATCTTATAGCATAATCAGAATAAAAAAGTAAAATATAATAAATTCATAATAAAGACTAATCAGCCTTTATTATTTATGAATATTGAAAATCAACATATCATACTTCGGTAGACCAAGATAACAGAATATTTAATTGGACCGATTCATATTCTATTAGAATCGCCCAAAATCATAAAATTCCTATTAATCCATACTGCCTTCCTGTTGCTCCCTTTGCAAATCTATAGGAAAAATATTTTTCTGGAAGGCAGAATGTACATTCATCAGATAATCCGATATTCTCTGTTGGAACACCCATTGATAATAATTGATATTTATTTGCACTCTGAAGGTCAAGATAATATTTATCGCCCCTTTTTATATAATATTCACCTTTTCCTGTAATCTTTTCAATTGCATCTATTACCTCATAGCCTACTCCATAGCAACACCATCTGATGCTTGGTCCAAATGCAACTAATATATCCCTTGGAGAAGAAGAAAAACTATCCATCATTGCCTTGATTGTATTTTTCAAAATCCCTGCTGCTGTTCCTCTCCAGCCTGCATGAACAGCACCTACAATATGTCTTTTCTTATCATACAAAAGTATTGGTACACAATCAGCTACCTGAACACCTATTAAAATACCCATTCTATTTGTTATAACAGCATCGGCTATCTTTGGCTCTTGGTCATTATGAAGCACTTGAACATTATCTGTATGTCTCTGCAAAGGAAGATATACGCTATTTTTTGGTATTCCTAACTTAATACATATCTCACTAATTTCACTTCCAGTTGATCTTGTAGTAAAGAATGCCTTAATTTTAGTATCCTTAAAAATCTTTAGGCTCTTCATTATTAAACCTCTTTACCTATAGTAAGGGATTTAAATGCATCACATATACAATCAATAATATCAGAAGCTATAAGGGAATGTTCTCCAAATCTTTTTCTTGCTATATCACCTGATAGACCATGTATATAAACCCCAAGGAGAGAGGCTGAAAGGGGGTTCAAGCCCTGACCAACAAAAGAGGTTATTATCCCAGCAAGTACATCCCCTGCACCTGCTGTTGCCATACCTGGATTACCTGTCGTATTGATAAAGGCCCTTTCTTCTGGTTCGGCTATAATTGTTGGAACCCCTTTTAAAACAAGATATACCCCCATTGATTTAGAAAATTCAATAGCAGTATTTATCCTATCTTTCTCTATATCACTTTTTTGTTTATTCTTATTTATTGCTTTTAACAGTCTTTCCATCTCACCTAAATGGGGTGTAAGGATAACAGGTGATTTTACATTTTTAAATACTTGGGCTGCCTTTATTCCATCCTCTGAAATACAAAGGGAATTAATGCCATCTGCATCTATTACTATAGGAACCGTTGATCTAATAAGCAGTTCTTTTACAATTTTGGTTGTATTTTGGGAAATACCTATTCCCGGACCTATTGCTATTACATCTATCCCTTTCTCATAAATAAAATCTAATAAAATACTCAGTGCCTCTGAAGATAACATTCCTTTATTATCATCTGGCAAAGGTAGAGTCATCTCTTCTATAACCTGACCTTGAAAGATATTCATTAATGATTCTGGCACTGCCAATGTTACCATACCTGATCCACTTCTCATACATGACCTTGCCGTCATAATAGCAGCCCCGGTCTTACCCCTTGAGCCGGCAACTATTAATGCATGGCCATAATCACCCTTGTGAGAGTATTTATCCCGTTTTGGGATCATACCTGATACTACTTCAGCGGTAATAAGTTCAACTTTTAATTGATCACTATTTAAGAGCCTGAATGGGAAACCAATATCTTCAATAAATAGTTTACCCGTATACCCTGCACCTGGATATAGGAAGTGACCCCTTTTAGGTAATCCGAATGTTACCGTATAGTCAGCTTTAATAGCCTCTCCGAGGATCTCGCCTGTATCAGAGGAAATTCCAGAGGGCATATCTATTGATATAACTGAGACTCCTGATTCGTTGATAAAAGAAAAAATATCTGCTATCTTTCCAGTTACTGGTTTGCTTAGTCCTGTTCCAAACACTGCATCAACCAGGATAGCTCCATGGAGATCTTCTTTCGTAAGGATATCCCTAAATTCAATAGGGATGTCCAATTTTTCTGCTATCTCTAACTGGAAATAACAATCTCTACTCAGATCTTCTTTCTTTGAGAGAACTATGATTTTTACCTTATAGCCCCAATTATAAAGATTCCTCGCAACTACAATACCATCACCACCATTATTTCCTCTTCCACATAGGACAATGACCTTTTTTTGAGGGAAAATTTCTAATATTCTTTTTGATACAGCAAGTCCTGCCCTTTCCATTAACAGAAGCGACAGGATACCATACTGCTCTATAGCAGTCCTGTCAATTTCTCTCATCTCATTTGCTGTTACAACCTTCATTTTAATCTCGATGAAATTCTAAATCTTTTACTAGAAAGAGTGTTCCTCAGAGGGAAATTTACCAGTTTCAACATCTTCCTTATATTCCTTTAGAGCCTTTAATATATCCTCCTTCAGATTTGCATATCTTTTGACAAATTTTGGTACAAATCTATCAAATAGCCCGATAATATCATGAAGAACCAATACCTGTCCATCACAATGGACACCTGCACCAATGCCTATGGTTGGTATAGACAACTCCTTTGTTATCCTCTCAGCAAGGCTTGCTGGAATAGCCTCAAGCACTATAGAGAATGCCCCTGCCTCTTGTAAAATCCTTGCATCCTCAATAAGCCTATTAGCTGTCTCCTCTGTCTTTCCTTGAATTTTATATCCACCCATTCTATGAATCGCCTGTGGGGTAAGACCTATATGAGCCATAACAGGGATTTCTGCCTTTGTCATTGCCTCAATCTTTTCAGCGACCTCTCTTCCACCTTCTAATTTTAATGCCTGAGCACCTGCCTCTTTTAAAAATCTTCCACCATTTCTGACAGCATCTTCAATACTTATTTGATAAGACATATAAGGCATGTCCGCAACGATCATAGCCCTTCTTGATGCCCTTGAAACCATTTTTGTGTGATAAAGCATCTCTTCCATTGTTACTGGAAGGGTATTCTCTAATCCCTGAACAACCATGCCAAGAGAATCCCCTACTAATATTGCATCTATACCGCTTTCATCTACGATCTTTGCAAAGGTATAATCGTATGCGGTAAGCATAGTAATCTTCTGACCTTCTTTTTTTTTCTTCCAAAAGTCCAGTATTGTAATCCTCATCATTGTCACCTGCTATTTTAAGATAAATTTTATTTTTTATCATTACATATTTCTGAATTTCTTTGCAAAATAAACTATCCTAACCAAGAACAGATAGAAATCGGTGGTAACTTGATGAATGATACATTTATAATCCTTTGTTTGTAAATAAACAAACAATTACTGAAGGCTTCAGTGCCATACCTGTTTGTTTTCAGATTGAAGGTATTTAAGTTACATTTTTCACATTAACTAACATGATATAATATTATCATTATGGATTATAAACTTACGGAAAAGGTTAGAGCAGCTGGTTGAGCGGCAAAGATAGGTCCGTCGGACTTAGAAAATATAATCTCTGAAGTTATTGATATTCAACATATTTCATCCCCTTATGGAAAGGTTATAGTTGGGCCTGGGGATGACGGAGGGGTTTACCTTCTTAATAATATTGGCATAGTGGAGACAGTTGATGTTATTACGCCGGTAGTAAATGACCCTTTTACCTTTGGAGCTATAAGTGCCACAAATTCATTAAGTGATATATACGCTATGGGAGGGATACCTGTTTCTGCCCTCGCCATCGCAGGTTTTTCATCCTGTGATTATGAGCCTGCTGTTTTAAAAGAGATTATTAGAGGCGCTTTACATACACTTAAAAGGGCAGAGGCATTTCTTATAGGAGGCCACTGTTTTGAGGATGAAGAACTGAAGTTTGGTCTCTCTGTTACTGGAATAATAAATAAAGATAGGATATTAAAGGTTAAAGGTGCATCAGAAGGGGATGTTATTATTATCACAAAACCGCTCGGCATAGGCATTCTTACAACAGCATTAAAAGGCGGCAAGGTGAATGAGGAAGAGATAGCCTCAGCAATTAATTGGATGCTTACCTTAAATAATAGGGCATCTGAAGTTGCTCTAAAGGCAGAAGCAACTGCCTGCACTGATATTACAGGATTTGGATTGCTTGGTCATGCCTATAATATGGTAAAAGATTCTTCAGTTGATTTTATAATTGATGCTAAAAAGGTCCCTATCTTTGATAGGGTAAATGATATGGTTAATTCAGGCATGATCCCAGAAGGCTCCTATAATAATCTCCGATTTCTTGAGGGAAGGGTAGATTTTTCAACACATATAAGTGAGGATACTAAATTAATCCTCTCTGATCCCCAGACATCAGGTGGTTTATTGATAACCTTGAATAAAGAGATGATTAAGATATTTGAAGATTCCAGTATATTTTTCTCTATTATAGGAAGGGTAGAGAGAGGCTCTGGCAAGATAATAGTGCAATAATTAATTCATTTTAGAATTTCTCGCCGAATAGATCATCATAGGGAAATGCCTTTAAATAAGAGACAAGTTCATCAACTGCATGTGAAAATACTGCATTTTTAGGCGTAAGCAGATAGAAATCCCTTAATATCCTATCTTCTTTTGGTATAATACATCTTAAAGTATCGTGTCTAACCTCTTTTCTAACAGCCCATTTTGAAACGATTGATATGCCCAAACCCTCTTCAACTGCCTCTTTAATTGATTCTGTACTGCCAAGGACTAAGGCAATTCTCATATCCTTAATACTGATACCGTGAGATGAAAGATAGCTCTCTACCATCTGTCTTGTACCAGATCCATCTTCTCTGAGTATAAATGGTTCCTTTGTAATATCTAATATTGATACGAATTTTTTCTTAGCCCATGGATGAAAGATAGGGACAATAAAAACAAGCTCATCGCTAATAATAGTCTCCTTCCTTACTTTATGTTTTGATAATTCCCCTTCCACAAGACCCAAATCAATGAGACCACCATCAAGTAGATCAACAACCTTTTTAGTATTTCCTATTAGTACATTTAATGTTATTCTTGGATGTGCCTTTTTAAAATTTGCAATGACACTTGGAAGTATATAATTGCCTATTGTTGAGCTTGCCCCAATAGTTATTAAACCTTTTATCCTTCCTGTTATTCGGCCTATCTCTTTTTCAGCCTCTGCATAAAGGGTACGAATCTCCTTCGCATACTTATAGAGTATTTCCCCTGCAGGTGTCAGCGTTATAATATTACTTGACCTGTCAAAAAGTTTTGTCTCGTATATCTCTTCAAGGGCCTGTATTTGAAGGCTTACAGCAGGCTGTGTAAGATGGATTATTTCAGATGCCTTTGAGAAGCTCTTTGTTTCAGCAACAGTGCAGAATACCTTTAGTTTATGATCCTCTAATGCCATAATTCATAATATTATAAATACATAATCAAAATTTTTTCAAATAGAGGAAAGTAATGGTGTCAAACCAAAATAAAGGCAAAATTTTTAAAATTTCCCTTAATATTTTAATCCTTAATACCTCTGGATTTATTTTTTATTGCATTTTTTGCAAGATTATCAGCTTCTATATTTTCTTCCCTTGGAATGTGTATTATGCTGTAATCTTTAAAGTCCCTTAGTAATAGATTAGCCTGTTCATATAGCTTTAAAAGATTCTTACTTTTTACCTTATATTGGCCTTTGAGCTGTCTTACTAACAATTCAGAATCAGTATGGATATCTATAGCATATACGCCATGTCTTTTTGCCTCTTGAAGTCCCTTTAATAATGCCATATATTCTGCAATATTATTAGTAGCCCTACCTATATATTCAGAAATTTTATATTCATGCCCATCTATAATTAACAAAATGCCTATCCCTGAATCACCTGGGTTGCCGCTTGATGCTCCGTCACAAAATAGCATAGCCTTTCTTGATTTTATAGTCACCTTCTTTGCCCTCCTTTGCAAGTCCAAAATGTAATATAATACAGTTTAAAGCAGTTATTTTTCACCTTTAGCCTTAAAAGGAGAGAATTATTAATAGATGCGATCCAATATAGGTAAGGGGCCTTTGAAAATTCCTAACTTTTTGGGCACTAAAGAAAAATTTTTAAGATGAAGCTTCAGTGAGGTTTGGCTGCAAATAATATAGTATCCTATTACATTGGGGACATTGGATAATTTCATTACTACTTTTTATTTTAACAAAGAGTTGAGGCGGTATGCGCATGTTGCATCCCTGACATATCTCATCTTTTACCTCAGTGACTGCAATACCCCTACAAGCATTTAGGATAAACATATAATTCTCATAAATATCCTTTTCAATACTCTGTACTAACTTTGACCTTTCTTCTTTTAATTTTTTCAACTCATTTTCATGCCTCAGAACCTCTTGCTCAAGGTTTTTCTTAATCTCTTCAATCTTTTTCTTTTCTGCTTCAATTCTCTCTCTCTCAATCCCCAAAACCTTTGTCATCCCCTCAAGGGAATCCATTATGGTTAGCATCTCATCTTCAATTGCCCTTAATCTCTTTTCGGTCTGCTCTATTTCTTTAATATGAGCCTGATATTCCCTATTTGTTTTAATCTCAGAGGTTCTCTGTTTCAGTTTCTTTATCTTTTCTTCTACATCTCTTATTTCGCTTTCCTTAGCCCTTTTCTGTTTCTCAAGAATTTCATATTGTTGCTTTGTTTTATTATAAGCCTCTTCAGCAGCATTTAAAGGGCCTTGATATTTTGAAATTTTTGCAGGCATCTCATCAATCTTATGGCGAGTGTTAAGTATAGTAGTATCTATATTCTGCAATTTTATAAGAAGCATTAATTGTTCGTTCTTTATTTTCATTAACAACTAATTTATGTTTTTACTTTTAAAATAAAAAACTAAAATCAATGGGCCCACCAGGACTCGAACCTGGGACCAACCGGTTATGAGCCGGTAGCTCTACCAGCTGAGCTATGGGCCCTAAAAATTCAGATCTACATTTTACATTTTGTATTGCTTTTTGGTCAAGGATTTTCAAATAAAAGCTTAAACCATTTAATCCTTTCTGGATGTCTGAGCTTTTTTATTGCCTTTGCTTCTATCTGTCTGATTCTTTCTCTGGTAACATCAAGCTGCTTGCCAAGTTCTTCAAGCGTGCGAGGATTATCTTCTCCAATACCAAACCTCCTTCTTATAACCAATTCCTCTTTTGGTGACAACGTACATAAAATAAAATCTATCTGGCTCTTAATATCATGCTGTATTGCTGTCTCCAGAGGAGAAGAATTAGCTTTATCCTCTATAAAATCCTTAAGCATGGTACCTTCATCGTCCCCGACTGACATTTCAATAGATATGGGCTCCTTTGATATCTTTAGTATGCTCTTAACCTTTGACAAAGGCAACCTTACCTTTTTTGATATTTCCTCTGGTCCAGGCTCATGACCAAATTTCTGGACATATTCCTTAATTACCTTTCTAATTTTGTTTATATTTTCTAACATATGCACAGGAATTCTTATTGTTCTTGACTGGTCAGCTATTGCCCTGTTTATTGCCTGTCTTATCCACCATGTAGCATAGGTGCTGAATTTATATCCCCTCTTATATTCAAACTTATCAACAGCACGCATAAGCCCAATATTGCCTTCCTGAATAATATCTTCAAAACTTAACCCCTTTCCAATATACCTCTTTGCTATGCTTACTACTAATCTGAGATTTGATTGCACAAGCCTTGCCTTTGCCTGGTTTAGCTCAATCTCTGCTTGCTCTAAATCCTTCACAACCCTTTGTAGCTTCATCGCATTAATGCCAAGCTCTGATTCTATTTTATTTATCTCTAAAACCGTCTTTTGATAATCAACATATCTCCTATTTTTCTTATGAATACTTGCTATCTTACACAAAGATTGGAGATTATCATTTTTTTTCTTTAACTCTTGAGAGAATGTATTGATAATATCCTCTTTTAAATTCAACTCTCTTATTTTTTGAAATATCTGAACATTAATTTTCTCCAACCTGCTATTTAGAAGGGAATCCCTATTACCTGAAAAATAATTACCCTCTTTTAGAAGTTTTTCTCTTTGATTATAAAGCCTGCTAATTAACCTTGTAATCTTATAGAATCTATCCTTTTCTCCTATGATATCGTCATCATAAATTTCATCCCCCTCTTGAACAATCTCTGAAAGTGGAACCTCCCCCTTTTCAACCATTTCTCCAAGCCTTAAAAGTTTTTTCATAGTAAAAGGGATTAAAAATATTGCTTCGCAAATCTTTAGTCTTCCTTCGTCAATCTGTTTTGCGACCTCTATCTCCTCGTTTTTATTAAGTAACGGTATGAAACTTATACCCTTTAGATAGGCCTTTAAGGAATCATACTCTTGCTCAATTGATTCCTTTAGATTCTCGATATAAACCTCTTCCTCATCAAATATCTTTTGTCTTATATCTGAATCATTAATGTTTAATTCATTATCAGAATCTGCCTGTCTTTCTTTCAAACTATCCCCCTTAAAAAAGGCTTTAATTGGTATTACACAAAATAATTTAATTAAAGCACTTTAGAATAAACAACTGTCAAATTAAAATTTATTTTTCTTAATCCTCATTTTCTCTTTAAGGAGGCTGTTAAGTAGTTCAATGTTTCCAGCGTCTCCTGCTAATTTTATCTGCCTTTCTATTTCTCTTAATTTCAAAACCATTAAACAATCCTCCACTGTTTTATCAACAAGATCTGTATCTATCTCATAATTTAATAATAATCTTGTTATAAGTCTTTGCTCTTCATTATTGAAAGTACTCAATAGGGATTCAAGGGTTACCGAACTATTACTCAAAATAACATCCCTTATCTTTTCAAATATCCCCCTTACCAATGGATCTTCTATAAGATCACAATCAAGACTCTCAATAATGCCTTTTGCCTTTAGTGGGGCTGAAAAAATAATATTTAATAGAATCTCTTCTTCTTTTTTTATTTGAGGAGAAATATTATCTATATTCTGATTTGTTGCAATTTTGGTATATTTTTTTTCTTCTGTCCTTATTTTTCTGTCTCTGATACTTTTTAATTCATCCCTAAGGGTTATTTCATTTATCCTTGATCTCTCAGATAATTCCCGAAGTGAATCCTCCTGCTGAAGGCGATCAGGAGACAATGATATTGCATGAAGCGCAGATCTTACAGCATCAAGCCTGCTTTTGCCAGATATTTTAAGTAAAAATTCTATTGGTGAATTGGTCTTTGCCATGTATCTTCTGAAACCATCTTCACCATACCTTCTAATAAATGAATCTGGATCCTGATTTGGTGGCATCAAAAGTATCTTTACGTTTATCCCCTCTGCATAACAATTCTCTATTGCACGCTTTGTTGCAGATACTCCTGCTGAATCACCGTCAAAAACAAGAAGGACATTATTACAAAATCTCTTAAGCCTCCTTAACTGACCCGAAGTCAATGCAGTTCCTAAAGGCGCTACAACATTATAAAAACCATGCTGATGACAGGTTATCACATCCATATAACCTTCAACAATAATTACATAACCCTTCTGGTTTATAAAATTCTTCGCCATATGAAGACCATAAAAAAGCTCTCCCTTTTTAAAAATGAAACTATCAGGAGAGTTTATATATTTTGGTACCTCTTTCGATGATGACATTGTTCTTCCGCCAAAGGCGATCACCCTTGACTGAAGGTCATATATGGGAAACATTAATCTGTTCCTAAAAAAATCATAAACACCCTTTTGTCCAAAATACACAAGACCCGATGCTTTTATATGCTCTAAAGAGAAGTCAAGGGATTGAAGTCTCTTAAAGAGGGAATCTATTTCATTTCTGCTATAACCTATACCAAATCTCTCTATGGTCTCGCTGTCCAATCCCCTTTCATTTAAATAAGAAATTGCCTGCTTAGAGTTTTTCAGGTTCTCTTTATAAAAGATCTCTGTCTGTTTATAGATCTCATAAAGGCTCTCTTTTAATCCCTTATTTAGGTTATTGCGTGAATTAATATTTTCAATCCTTATGCCAGCTTTCTGAGCGAGATAGGAAAGAGATTCCCGAAAGGACATTTTTTCATAGTCCATCAAAAAATTAAAGATATTGCCGCCTCTATGGCATCCGAAACAATGAAAGATCTGTTTTGATGGGCTTACAATGAATGATGGTGTCTTTTCTGGATGAAAAGGGCAAAGCCCTTTATAATTCTGTCCTGCCCTTTTCAAATCAACATACTCTGATATGAGATCTACTATATCTACTCTTGCCTTTATTTCTTCAGCAAGCTCATTCATCCCAAATCACGTTTTATCCTTCTAAATCCCGAACATTCAAAAATAGCTATCTCTTCATTTTCTAAAACCTTGTCAAGAAGTAGATTTAGTCCTAAATTATCACTTGCTATATGTCCTGCTATGACAACATTCATATGGTGTTTTTCAGCCTCTTTTCTATGATCTTCACTTAAATGCATTGCCACAATGGTATTTACCCCACTTAAAGAAAGGCTCCCGAATATCTGTTTTGACCCCTCTGTACCACCTGTCATATCAACAAATATATTGCCCGCCTTCCTCTTCTTATTACCAAGCAGGATTTTGGGACCGGCATTATTTTTTTCTGCTTCTCTGTATTCTGGTATATCCCTTAATATATCTATAACATCATCAATAGTATATGGTTTTTTTTCATTGAATAGTTGTTGCAAATAAGTTGCTACCATATTATCTGCAGGTGTATGAAGACAAATAAAAGGCATACCAAGAAGCCTTGCAGCATCAACTGCCCTTGTATGATTTACAGGCATTAGCTTTCTCTCAACCTCTTTTATCCTTTCCTCCATTAAACCTTCAGCAATATTTATGGGAACACCAAACCTGTTTAATATGTCTGCCTGCATATACATCACCGAGTAAAGATTTGCATATGCCATACCCTCAGGATGGTGTGAAACAACCATATCAATATTAGTTCCCCTATTTCTAAAGGCATCTGCTAACAAGATTTCACCTACTTCAATATCTATACCGACAAGTATCGCCCTTACCTCTTTATCCTTATCTACATAAAGAATCCTTGAATCTGTATAAGGATTTTCAAGGCTTTCCATATCAAATGCCTCTTTATCCTTTTCTTTAAGATTCTCAAAATCTCTTTTCCTAGATTTTAATTCATTAAATACAGCCTCTTTACCTCTCGGATCATTTTCTATCCCAATTGCAATTGCCTTCTTATAAAACTCTGTAATATTCATTTAATCACTCCTAAAATTATAGCCCCGAATTTATGGATAAATTTATGCTTATTGTAAAACCCTTTATCTATAATACCTACCCTTTAAGATGTTTGATTTTTAGATGATTGAGAAGTGTTTGCTATTGTATAAGTTTTCAGAATATAGTGTTTTATGATGCTTACAAAATGGCATTTATTAATGCTTACCATGATATTACGAGTCTAAATTAATGCCCAAGAAGCTCTTTTACCCTTTGATTTACTAACCTGCCATCAGCAACACCTTTAATCTTTGGAATGACCAGTTTCATAACCTTTCCAATGTCATTTTGAGATTTAGCCCCGCTTTCATTAATAGCTGATATAATGATGCTGTCAATTTCTTGTGAGGAAAGTTGCTCTGGAAGATATGACTGGATTATTTTTAACTCCTTTTCCTCTTTTTCAGCAAGGTCTTTCCTCCCTGCTGATGAGAACTGTTCTATAGACTCTCTCCTCTGTTTGACCATAGATGACAATACGGAGATTACATCGTCATCAGTAAGGGCACCCATTTTTTCTATAGATCTATTTTTTAAAGAAGCCTTTATCATCCTGATGACAGAGAGTTTTAACTCGTCTCTTGACTTCAAGGCTTCCTTAAGATCAAAATCAATCCTTTCAACAATAGACACTACTACCTCTCAATAGTCCTTAACCGCTTAGCAGCCTTCTTACGAGCAGCCAATATCTTTTTCTTTTTCTTTACACTCGGCTTTTCGTAATGTTCCCTCTTCTTTAAATCTGATAAAATGCCTTCTCTTTCACATTGCCTTTTAAAAGCCTTTAAGGCAGTTTCAAATGATTGGGCATCTTTAACCTTTATTGAGGGCATAAATAATCACCCCCCTCTCCAAAAAATTTCAAGAATAATCTATCACTTAAAAAGCGATTCTGTCAAGAAAATAAAAAAGCGCGCCCAGGAGGATTCGAACCCCCGACCTGCGGATTCGTAGTCCGACGCTCTATCCATCTGAGCTATGGGCGCAAAAAGGATATATATATTTATATGGATTATAGCATAAGAGGGTCTAAAATCTTAAAAAATTTCAAAAATTACTGACATTTATGAAGCTCGCTATTTATTATTTCTATCAGGGCATCAGGGGTAAATGGTTTTACAAGACAATGTTCTACACCTAATAATGCTATAGCATCAATATTTTCTTCAATATCATAACCTGTCATCATTATTACCTTTTGATCAGGTCTCTTTTTCTTTATTTTTAGAAGGACATCTATCCCGTCTATTCCTGGCATCTTAAGGTCTATAAGGACTAAATCATATATATTGTTTTCAAAGAGTGCAAGCCCCTCATCTCCAGATGATGCAACATCCACATCATATCCCTCAAGAATAAGAGATCTCTTACAGCTTATCCTTACTATCTCTTCATCGTCTATTATGAGTATTTTGCATCCTGCCTTCATTTATATCCTCCCCTTTATAGCTTCGTTTATGTCATCCTTGATTAACCGAAGTACTTCAGGTAAATTTATAGGTACACTATCCAGCTCTCTTTTTAATTCCCTGGTATCTAACTTATACGAAGAAATATCGCTTTCATATAAGAATAGGAAATCTATTTCTGGATGTCCTCCTATTAAAACCATCATAGTAGAGCCTATATCGCCCAATGGTTTTCTGTCTATATGGCTTCTCTGAAATTCAGCTATAATATTAGTCCCCTTTGTTGGGGTGGAATCAATTAATATTTTACCATTACACTGCTCAGCAGCCTGAGCTAAAAAGGGGATACCCATACCAAATCTCCTCACAGACTTAGTTGTGTAAAATGGATCCTTCACCTTCTTTATTGCCTCTTCATCCATGCCTTTCCCGTTATCTTGTATCTGAAGTATTATTTTATCCTCTGACTCTTTATCCATGATTTTTATCAAGATCAGGTCAGCTCCTGCATCTATAGAATTCTCAGCAATATCAAGAATATGTAATGAAAGATCTTCCATAAATCAAATTTTTATTCCTGCCACTCTATGATTCTTTCACCTTTAAAAGCCCTTTTTATCTCGTCAAAACTTGGTTCCTTTAAAAAAAAAGATATAGATCTTTTACCTATATCTACTAAATGGTGTGCATCTGATGAGGTTATCCATGGTATGCCTGAATACATTGCAAACATTTCCTCTGCCTTTTTCTTCGATATATTACGGGATATCTCCAATCCATCAAATCTTATATTCTCAGGCAAAAAACCAAGCTGTGAAATTATGCTAAATATCTCTTTATCAATATGGCTAGCTATAGCAACACCATTTAGTGAATGGATGATGTTAGTTAATGACTTTAAATCAAGCATTGTAGCACTGAAAAGAAGCCTTTTGTTAAAACTGATTATCTCATCCTGTTCATTTACAACAAGCTGGTATCCTAATAACCTTTCATCATTTTTCCCAAATGGGAGATTATCATAGATAATATCCTGCATTTTCAGCACAGACTCTAAGGAGTCAAAAACAGCAAGTATATGCACCTCTTCAAGAGAGGTTATCTCTATCGCTGGCAGCACTTTAATTCCCCTATTCTGTGCTATCCTAATAGCAGTTGATACATTTTCTGCAGTGTTGTGGTCGGATATTGCTATTATATCAAGCCCTTTTTTAATTGCCTCGTCAATTATCCTGCGGGGTGTCATGTCTATCTCTGCACATGGAGATAAGCAGGTATGGATATGAAGGTCAGCGATAAATCTTTTATATCTCATGAAAAATTTTTAAAATCAAGGGTTATCCCTTAAGCATCTTATATAGCAAACCTGCTATCTCAAAAGTGGTTAGTGAGGTACTTAGGATTGTAATATTTTCTTCCTCAGCCTTTTTTATAGTATCTGCTTCAGGTGTCCTATTATTCGTAATAATAATACCTGAGAGGTTTTTAATAATAGCAACTGGTATTATATTAGGATGGGTCTGAAGTGTTATCCATATCTGCCCCTCACTGCTGTTTGCCATAACATCAGAAAGGAGATCGCTTATATAACAGCCCCTTATCTGCCTGTTAGTATCACCTTTTACTATTACCTTAAGAGAAAGACCTTCTATCAGATCATTTATCCTAACCATGCCTATCCCTTCCTATATTTATGATAATCTCAAGGGTTGTTCCCTCGCCTATTGCAGTATCTATCTTTAGCATATCTGCATTTTTTTTAATATTTGGAAGCCCCATTCCAGCGCCCCATCCCATCTCTCTTACCCAATCAGGGGCAGTAGAGAACCCTTCTTGCATGGCCAGTTCAATGTCTGGTATTCCAGGCCCCATATCTGTAACGGTCACCTTTATTCTTTCTTCTGTGATTTCATAATGCAGTGTGCCTGCTATGGCATGAATAATTACATTCATCTCTGCTTCAAAGGTAGCTATTGCCGCTCTTCTAACAATATCCGGAGGTATGCCAAGACTTGTAAGAACAGACCTGAGTTCACATGATATAACCCCTGCATTTGTAAAATCTCCTCCTGCAACATGATAGGACCCCTCTTTTACTATAATACTCATTATCTATACTCTCCTGTACAACTTCTCAAGCCTTCACTATATAACTTGCCACATGCTGTAAATCTTGATAAACCTGTGACCATTAAGGGGATATTTTTTTGTTTTGCTAATTCTATAATCTCTCTATCAGGCATCTTATTTAGAACAAAAAGTATTGCCTTTATATCCGCTATCTCTGCTGCCCTCACTACCTGCGCATTAACCAATCCCGTTATCAAAAGAGAGTTATGGTTAGTTGAAAAATGTAAGAGGTCGCTTATAAGATCAGAGCTGCATACATAATTTATTACAATATCAATATCTCTAAATTCGGGCAAAATGTATGCATCAACTATCTCTGCAATCCTTTTAAGTGTCATCTCAACTGCCATCCTTTACTGGTAACCTGACAAAGAAACTTGCCCCTTTTCCATACTCGCTCTTGACATCAATGCTACCGCCATGTTTCTTTATAATGCCATAGCTTACTGCAAGCCCCAGACCTGTTCCCTTGCCAACAGGCTTTGTGGTATAAAAGGGCTCAAAAATCCTTGCTAACTGTTCCTTTGGTATACCAGGACCTGTGTCAGTGAATTCAATCTCTACATACTTTTTATTACCTATCTTATCCTCAACGGGCCTTGTGGAGATAATAATAAGACCATTCTCATTCATTGCATCAGCAGCATTTATAAGAAGATTGATAAAGACCTGCTGTATTTGGTTTGGATCTACAATTATTTCTGGGATGGAATTATCCAAATTCATTTCATATCTGATATTATGAAATCTTGCCTGATTCTTCAATAATGCTAAGGTATTTTCAATGAGAGTGTTAATATTTAACTTGATCTTTTCCGTAGTAGTCTTTCTTGAAAATCCAAGGAGTCCATTTATTATCTTTGAACATCTGTCTGCCTGTTCTATTATAACATTAATATCCTCAATGTCTTGCTTATTTTCAGGAGGCATCCTTTTTTTAAGAAGATGGGCAAAGGTTACAATGCCTGTAAGGGGATTGTTCAATTCATGAGCAACTCCAGCAGCCATTCTGCCAAGGGAGGCGAGTTTTTCAGCATTAACAAGCTGTTCCTGTGCCTTCATGATCTCTGATGTCTTTTTCTTTACCTCTTCCTCAAGTTCCTTTGTCCAGTTTTCCATCCTTTCTTTATATTGCCTTAAATCTGATGCCATTCTATTAAAAGAATTGGCAAGCATGCTTATCTCATCCTTAGTACTAAGGTCAATCCTACAATCAAGGTCTCCCTTTGAGAGTCTTTCCATCCCTTCAACAAGCCTAAATAGAGGTTTTGTGACAATAAAATGTAGTATAAGGCAAAGAAAAAGGGATATTACAAAAACAAAGAAGCCTCCATAAATAAGTATTGTCTCAAATTCTATATGGGGGTTATTCTTTTTAAAAATATAGGCGACAAAAAAACCAGAAAGCATCATCATAATGCCTATGGAGAGTATTAACTTGCCTGTAATAGATTGGAACGATTTCTTATGCATAAAAAAGAACTGAACAAACTCTTTTATTTATTATTAAAATTCAAAAAATGGCTTTGATTCAGTTGCTTAACAATAATATTTTTATTCATAGGGAGTCAAGATAACTATAAAGAGGCTGAGATAATCAAGAAAAATTTATTCTTTATCCCTTCCAGTTTCTTTTGATTCCTTGATAGTTACATCCTTTACAAATTCAGGGCACTTCTGCCCTGCCTTCATAGAAAACTGCTTTAGGCATGTAGCCCTCCATGCACAAATCACACACAAAATCTTTTCTTGATTCATTCTATTCTCCTTAAAAATCTGCTTATTACCTTTTCTATATTAGCTATGATACTATCCTTAGCATTTATAATAAAGACCTTTGGTCTCTCTATATTTATTTCAAATAATTCCTTTTCAATCCTTACTATATCAGGTGGTAAGGCAAATCTCATTCTCATCTCCTCCTCAAACATTGGGACTATCTTATCCTTCATTCTTAGTTCCGTATCCATAAAAAATATAGCTATCTCAGGCATCAGATCATAAACCCTGTCCAAGAAGGCTGTCAGTTCGTTCTGATATATTTGCTTTGGTGGAGAAGACTTTATCTCCATATAAAGAATAAATCCATTTATTTTTGCAAGCAGGTCGTAATCGCCACCAATATTTGGTCTTTTCATCTTTACTCCCCATATGGCCTCTGCAGAGATTTCCCTTTTAAAGATCTCTGCAATAAACCACTCAAGGGTCTCCCCAAAGCTTTTTATATCTCCCTTAATAAGGCTATAGGAATTGTTTTTTTGTTTTAACATTTTGATCTTCAATAGATATTCTATATACCCTGCGGTTACCTCTTTTGTTGCATATCTTGTTACCTGAGGTAATGTGAATATTGGTTGATTCTTTATGACATCCCTCAAAAAAAGCCTGAAGGAGTATTTCTTCATCATCTCATAATAGCTATCTAAAAACCCTTTTTCTGGAATTAAAAGGTCATCCCTTGGCTCTTTTTTGTATATCCTAAAGCCCCTCCTTCTTAACAGAGTAGATAGAGGTGGGGTCTGTTCATTTAATATCTTTCTTAATCTTTTTACTTCAGCCTTTAGACTTTCAATCTCTTCCTGCAATTGCCTCTCTGACATAAATATATTGTATATGTATGAATATCTTTTTACAATAATGTAGAAATTTTGGACGCTATTATGGTCAAATAAAAAGATAAGTTTTTTAGATTTTAGGATGTAGTGAAGGCTACTATCCACAATTAAGTTAATATTTTTTTACGCTTGTGATCAAGCCACAGGAAGATACTAAATGCCTAGTTATACTAAGATATTTATCCCTCCTGAATCTATAGAAAAAGGTACTTATATAAAAATTCCTATTGATAAATCCCATTATATTACCTCGGTGCTTAGATATAAAAAGGGCGACTTGATCTCAGTTATTGATGGAATAGGAAATGTATATGAGGCAATTATATCAGATATAAAAAAGGGGCAGGTCTTTATTGATATTACTAAAATGCTTTATTTAGAATCAGAATCTACCTTGAATCTTATTCTTTGCCAAGGTATTCTCAAGGGAGAAAAAATGGATATTGTAGTACAGAAGGCTACAGAGCTTGGAATAAATGCCATATTCCCTGTTATCACTGAAAGGTGTTTGGTTAGACAGACAAGAAAGACAAATAGATGGAGGAAGATAGCAGAGGAGTCTGTTGAGCAGTGTGGAAGGACAATAATACCAATAATACATGAGCCTATAGAATTTGGTACATTTATGTCTAATTCCACTTCATTAAAGGGCCTCATATTTTGGGAGGAAGGGGGAGAGCCCCTAAAAGAGGCTGTAAAAAAAATAGGATTAGAGGATTTAAAATCACCCATTTATATATTCATTGGGCCTGAAGGTGGTTTAACCTATGAAGAGGTAAAGAAAGCTGAAGAGAAAGGGCTTATAAGGGCAACCCTCGGCAAAAGAATATTACGCGCAGAGACTGCAGCCATTGTCTCAATAGCATTAGTGCAATTTATAATGGAAAATCAAATAAAAACCTAAGGGATTATGGAAAAACAATTTCTGAAAATTTGTATTTAATTTCTGATATAATATCAGAAAAAGGAAAGGGGTTAATTTCATAGAAATCAACACTAATGTAATAGCTGCTGCTAAGGCCTCACTTGATAAGAAGGCAAAGGATATATTGCTTCTTGAGATAAAGGGTCTTACCTCTATTGCAGACTATTTTGTCATCTGTTCAGGTGAGAGCGCCACACAGATAAAGGCAATAGCAGAACATATCAAGGAAACACTAAAAAAAATAGGATTGAAACCGAGAGGAGTAGAGGGACTCGGTTTTGCCCGTTGGGTCCTAATGGATTATGGAGATTTTATTATACACATTTTTGATGAGGAGACAAGAGCTTATTATGAATTAGAAAAGTTCTGGATAGATGCACCAAGATTGATTATAACAGATGAGACAATAAAAAAATTAAGCTCTAAAAGAAGAAGCGATGCCTTATAAATGAGAATAAGGTTATTCTGGATCGGAAAGACAAAAGAGAATTATTTAAATGAAGGGATAAACAGATACCTGAAATTAATAAATCAAATGGCAAAAATATCAGTTATTGAGATAAAAGAGAAAAAACCTTATAGGAAAGAGGATAATCTACTATCAGAGACTAAAGAGATATTAAGGCAGACTAACAGCTTTTTTCTACTTGATGAAAAAGGAAAAGAATATACCTCAGTTGAATTAGCCGAATTATTAAGGGATAAAAGCTCTATAGACTTTGTGCTTGGCGGGCCATTTGGTGTATCTGATGAAATTAAAAAAAGGGCCATAGCCGCTATATCCTTATCAAAGATGACATTTACACATGAGATGGCAAGGCTGATATTCTTAGAGCAGATTTATAGGGCTATTAACATAATTAAAGGCACAGGTTATCACCACTAAATGGAGGTTTAGAAAAGATTGGGAAAAATATCCATCCTTGTGTTTCTTATTTTTCTCACTGCTTTAGGTTTTTTTGCAGTTGAGAATAAAGATACTATAATCATCAAAATCCCTTTTGGCAGTGCCTATGAAATGCCAAAGATTGCCCTCATACTTCTTTCAACTACCATAGGCGCCCTTACAATCCTTATAATCTTTTTTATCAGGGACACAAAAAAAGCTATTGAAAATATTCAGTTTCATCGGAGACAGAAAAGGGATGAAAAGATACAAAACTCCTATGCTAAGGCATTAAATGCATTATTAGGCAATAGGGATGATGATGCAAAGGAGTATTTATTAGATATTTTAAAGGAGAATCCTGATCATATTGATTCCTTACTGAAGCTGGGAGACATCTCAATAAAGAAGAATGATTATGAATCTGCCCTTAATTATTACAAAAAGGCAAAAAATATAAGCCCATCAAACCTACAGGTTCTGTTCTCCCTTGAAGCCCTGATGGAAAAGATGAATAGGTATGACGATGCACTAAGTTATATTGAGGATATCCTTGATATTGATTCAGAAAACATAGCAGCCCTATACAAAAAACGATTGATCCTTGAAAGAAAAGAGAATTGGGATGAACTCATATCCCTTCAAAAGAATATTATTAAGCTTATAGAAGAAAAAGATAAACCCGCAGAGGAGCAAAAACTAAAGGGATACAAATATGAATATGGTCGTTCGAGCTTAGAAAATGGTGAAATAGAAAAGGCTGAAAAGGCATTCAGGGCTGTGCTAAAAATAGATAGCACTTTCATCCCTGCTTATTTCGGGCTTGTAGAGGTTCTTCTTACGAAAGGAGAGACAGAGGAGGCAATAAATCTGCTTGAAAAGAGCTATGAACAATTAAAATCTGTGATTATACTCGCAAGGTTAGAGGACCTATTAATAAATGTTGGTGAACCAGGAAGGCTTATAAGGTTTTATAAAAATATCTTATCAAAAAATCCCCAGGATTACGGATTGGCCTTTTTGATGGGAAAGCTTTATTACAGACTGGAGATGGTTGATGATGCAATAGAGGTATTAAATTCTATAGATACAAATGTATTTTCTGTTGCCGAGTTATTCATTCTAAAAGGCGAACTATACCTTAAGAGAAATCAGATTGCAAAATCATTAGAAGAGTATAGAAAATCATGTAATATAAGACAACAACTATTGCTTCCATACTGCTGTTTTAGCTGCGGGTTTAAATCAAAGGAATGGTCAGGTAGATGTCCTCAATGTTTTGAATGGAACACATACAGACTTGATATATATGGCGCCTGTAAGGCATAAGATATTAGCTATGAAAGAGGAATTAAAAGATAATATCTCAGATGCCAATATTCACTCTATAAATCCTCCCTTGCCGCAATCTTTAAAGGTTGTTCTTGATACAAGTCTTTTTGTAAATCCTGACGTAAGAACAAGTCTTGGTAATACACCTACAGAGGCTTTAGAGACCTTTCTATTTCTTGCAGCTCAGATACATGTGCTTGAATTTTACATGCCTCCCTCTATATTCAAGGAGCTCCTCAATTTCGTTGACAGGGACAAGATACCTGCTGACCTGCTTTTGATACTGCATCAGAAGCCTCCTAAAAAACATGAGCTTAAAACACCTGCCTTCCTATTATATGAACTGATTGATGAGATACGTGAAAGGGTTAATAAGGGCTTAAGAATAGCTGAAAAGGCTGTTAGATCCGCAGAAGGCAAAAAAATAGACGAGCTTATACAGGACATGAGAAGAAAATATAGAGAGGCGCTTCGTGAGGGTATTATTGATAGCAAGGAGGATGTTGACCTCCTATTACTTGCTATGGAGCTTGATGCCCTAATTATTACCGCAGACCAAGGTCTAATCAAATGGGCTGAAAAACTCGGTATAAAATGGCTATTTCCAGAAAAATTTAAGGACTATCTTGTAGGGGCGATAAAAAGGACTGAATTAATCAAAGAATCCATGCCCCGCTAATTTATGTCTTATCTGCCTTGTGCCATTTATATAAATCCTGCAAAACCTCGCCTTAAAATAATCCCCTTGTTTTTCAATAGAAATGAGCTGTGCCCTGACATCTGACCTATTTATAAGTCTTAAAAGCTCATCAATAGTATTTTTATTTTTTACCTTAATCTCAAATAGCTCCTTTACCTCTTTTCCCTCTGATATATCATGAATAGTTTTTTCTGGTATGCGATAAAGTGCATCAGCTGACTTTAAAAGAAATTCATCTTCTATTGGGATATTAAATTCATGGCAGAAAAAGAGGGCACGCAATATCCTCTGCAAAAAAAAACCTGCTGGTAGTTCTGTTATTAAATGGGTTGATGCCTGCAGGTCTCTTAGACATGAGCCTAAGGTTACATATTTTGCGGACCTTTCATTAGATATAGATTTTATTACAATCCCTTCCCTTTCTTCTCTATCAAGCTCCAATATTATCCTTTTTATCTTCTCTATGTCCCCTTTTTTAAAAGGTCCCCATCTGTTAACCTGATTTATTTTAAATGGTTGAAGTATCTCATATCTATCTTTTAAAGAAAGATTTTTACCCTTACGATCCATAATATCAAAGACAAAAAATTGTATGTCCTCTTTGATATATGGAATGACCTCTGTATTATAAGGACTTCCTGGTCCTGCTACCTCACCGCAAATAATATATTCAGGATACTGTTCAAAAAATCTTATATCAACAAGGTCTGAAACCCTGTCTGTTGTAAAGGGGCAGACAAATCCTCCCCTTGTGAAACAGAGCATAGTGTTATTTATAAGGGCTATCCTTACATTATACCCATCAACCTTTTCTTCAACATAAAATTCTCCTTCAAAATACCTATTTATGCCATTTGTCAGGTGCAAAATCCTCATTATCTGAGGATAACCATAAATAATCCTATCTTCACAAAATACAGTTCCCCTCGGAAAGGATTTATACTCCTGTGTAAGTCTCACAAAGACAAGATCCTTATATAAATAGGGTTGTATCCCCTCTTTTTCCTTAAGCCTTTTTATATCCTCATCAATTAGATATTTTTTCAGAAAATCTGGGAGTTCCATAGTTTTATAAATCTCCAAGGAGACATGCCGAAGGCGGGAGTCGAACCCGCACGGTCCTTCGACCACTAGACCCTGAACCTAGCGCGTCTGCCAATTCCGCCACTTCGGCAACGAAAATATTTTAACACAGGTCAGGCTTGCATTTATACATGTACAT
>CAZIMB010000017.1:0-31308 GCA_964540275.1 uncultured Nitrospirota bacterium
GGTAAGGGAAGCACCTTCAGTTTCACATTGCCTAAAGGGCAATTTACGACATATGAGAATAGAAAAAAGGAGGATCTATGGAAGACAGAACGGATGAAATGAATAAGACGAGCGAGAGAAAACAGGTAGAGTTCTATTTCTGGATTCATGACGCTTTTAGAAAGTATATAGAGATAGCGATGGATTTAATCCTGATCGGTTTGGTGATCGTGATTTTAGTCTTTACTATTAAAACTATTTACCTCTTAGGAACGATTATTTATCATGAGACAAATATCCCTCATGTAATTTCAGAATTCTTGTTCATATTTATTCTCATAGAGGTATTGCGGATTCTTATTATCTATATAGAGTTTCACCATGTCTCTGTTGATATCATGGTCGAGCTTGCAATCGTGGCAATACTTAGAGAGTTGATACTGCACGGGATTATTCAGATGGATACAATAAGATTAGCAGGAGTATCTTTGCTGATAACAGTTCTCGGACTATTGCTTAAATTTGGAGGCATACGAAAAGTCGAAAAATATGTCAGCACATACAGGCCATTTTTCAAACCTAAGAGTAAATAGGTCCACTTATCTTTAATTCCCTCTTTTTAGAGGATCCTCTTGTGCCGAATTTGGTCATCCGGAAAGTCTATTATAACTACAAAAATGTTTTAGGTCTTACATAAATGTAAGAAACTAAAATTGGGTTATTAAAAGTTCCTTAAGTATTTCATATGGTTATAACTGGCATCCCTATTGCTTGTCCTTTCTTAAAGGTAATATCAGGAGGTATAGTACATGTTAACATTGAAACAATATAAACACAGAGATATAATGAAAGCCCATCCATGCTTTTCAATGGAGGCGCACCATAAGTTCGGAAGAATTCATCTCCCTGTTGCGCCTGCGTGCAATATTCAGTGCAGGTATTGCATAAGGAAATACGACTGTGCAAATGAGTCAAGGCCCGGAATTACAAGCAAGATTCTGACCCCTTCTGAGGCTTTGGAACGGGTAATGAGACTTGTAGAAAGAAATGAGAAACTTAGTGTGATAGGAATTGCTGGGCCAGGAGATCCCCTGGCTAATGATTCGACCTTTGAAACTTTAAGTGCAATTAATAGTGAATATCCTGAGCTTATATTATGTGTATCCACAAACGGCCTTTATCTATCTGATAGGCTTGAGGATCTCATCAGGTCAGGGGTAAGAAGCCTTACTATCACTATTAATGCTGTTACACCAGAAACAGCAGAAAAGATATATTTATGGGTTATATATAAAGGACGGCACTATACTGGGAGAGATGCGGCAGAGTGCCTTTTGTACAATCAGTGGAGGGGACTTAGAAACGCTATAAACGCTGGTTTGATTGTAAAGGTAAACAGTGTTTTAATTCCAGGCATCAATGATGAAGAAATTCCTTTAATAGCATGGCTTTCTGGAGTAAAAGGTGCAAATATAATGAATATAATCCCTTTAATTCCTCAAGCAGAATTTGAATCTTTACAGAGACCGACACATAAAATGATAAACGATCTAAGAGGTAAGTGCAATCCCTACATTTCTCAAATGACACACTGCAGACAGTGTAGGGCAGATGCATGCGGAACGCTTGATGAAGACAAGGACATGGAGCTTGAGGTGTTAAATGCAAGGATAGGTGAAGAATATTGTGAGATGGTTAACTGATATAGAACTTGAACGCTACCGCAGGCAGTTGATGCTTGGAGGGTTTACTATTAAACATCAAGAGAGGCTGAAGGATTCCACTGCACTTATTGCAGGAATAGGTGGGCTTGGCGGGACTGCTGCCATTTATCTTGCAGTTGCAGGCATAGGTAAAATGATTTTTGCCCATTATGGAAATCTTACGCTCTCAAACATGAACAGACAGATATTGATGAAGCACGAATGGATAGGAAAAAGCAGGGTTGTGCAGGCAATGAAGAGTATTAAAGATATAAATCCTGATGTGATGGTTGAGATATACGATGAAAGGATATCAAGGGATAATATTGACAAATTACTTGATGGAGTTCAGATAGCCATTTCTGCTCGTCCAAATTTTGATGAAAGGAGGGCATTAAACAATGCATGTGTCAGAAGGGGTATTCCAATGGTGGAAGCAGCTATGAATGGCATGGAGGGTTATATTTTTAATGTGATACCTAAAAAGACCTCATGTCTTAATTGCCTTTATCCATATGATAATCCAGAATGGGAGGAACTTGGCTTCCCAGTACTTGGTGCTGTCTCAGGTATGCTTGGATGTCTGATGGCAATTGAGGCAATCAAGCTGCTTACAGGTTATGGGAAACCGTTGCTTTCAAAGATGCTCGTGTTTAACACCATTGATATGGAGTTTAGGAAGTTCAATATTCGAAGGGATGAAAAATGCAAAGTATGCAGTTTATAATAGTTTCATGTCTGAGAAAAAACCTCATACACTCCCTCCATCTGTAATCTACTGCTTCTTTGCATTGGGCATTATCTCTGCGATAGCCTTTAGGGCAATTATAGTTTTTCAGCGACTTGAGCCTTCATGGGTAAGGCCTGTATGGTATGTGGGAGTCATAGGTTATATGATATTTTTCCTTTATAGGTATTACATCTCTGAGAAAAGGAAAAATGCCATCGAAAAATTTCAGTTGATAGATAAGGTAAAGGCAAATGCATGTCTAACAGATGAAGATAGAGAGGTGGTTGTATATCTTCTCTCGTCTCTAAGAAAATCCCCTGAAAATATTAATTATTTTATAATTTTTCTTCTCTCAGTTTTAGCAATAGTTATTGATATATTTATTACTTACCTGTATTAACAAAATCCCCACTATAAAAATTATCATTGTCTCTATAACCTGTCAAAAAAATTTTTATTTGCCCATAAAAAACACCTTTTAAATGCTTTGATGCCGTGTCTGCTTTCTTTGAAAGGGGAGTACTTTCTGAGAAGAAAGAAATCACTTATAAAGCGATAGGTAAATTAAATCCTAATTTCCAACAAAATTGTAGCAACATACAAAAATGTAGTTTTTCTATGAATGATAATTCTTTATAAATCAAAGAGTTATGATATGGCATGTCTTTTGCGCTTATTTATATAGGTGTCACAATGGATTCCCTGAAAAATAAAATCAACGAGATTGAAAAACAAGAGATAATTAATGCCCTTAAGGAATGTAACTGGGTCATGGCAAGGGCAGCAAAAAAGCTCGGTATTACTGAGCGAATGATCGGGTACAAGATAAAAAAATACGGAATTAAAAAGGAGGTGGATGAAAAGTAAAAGCCAGAAGTCAAGTATTAGAAGTATTGCAGTTAAAAAAAAACAGCAGGTTTCCTGCATAAATAAAATATTGGAGGTTTTAAAATGAGAAATTTAAAGGTTTTAGTTCTGATGCTTATTTTAGTAGTAAGTTTTACTACTAATCTTTATGCAGAGGATAAGGTAACAGGGAGTGCATCTGTTGGTGTATTCAATAGGTATGTATTTAGGGGTTATGAGTTAAGTACAAATAGCATGATTATTCAGCCATCTATAACAATTTCCTACAAGGGATTTTCTGCCGGTTTCTGGGGGAATATTGACAGTAATGAAACAGCAACCCAGTCATTTGTGCCAGACAGGGAAGGACATAAGAGTTTCAACGAGGTTGACTTGACACTTAGTTATACTTACAGCATAGACAAACTCTCCCTGACAGGCGGTTACATCTATTATGGGACTAAATATGCACAGGAGACAGAGGAGCTATTTGTGAGCGCAAGTTATGATGTAATCACAAAGCCTACTCTTACGATTTATCGTGATATAACATCTTATCCAGGCACATACATAAATCTATCTCTATCCCATTCAGAGAAGATTTATAAGGATGTAACCCTTGATTTAGGTGCATCTGTTGGTTATTTCTCAGGTGATGACGATGCCTTTAGAACAGAAGGCGGCACAGGCAAAAAATACAGGGCATTTCATGACGGCATGGTCAAAGCTGGCTTTACCATACCATTAGCACAAAATCTATCGCTTCAGCCTGTTGTTCAGTACTGGTTTCCCCTTTCTGATAAGGCAAAAAGACATGGCTATAACCCAAACGGGCATCTTGATGATACATTTGTAACAGGCTTGAATCTAACATTTAATTTTTAAATTCAAAATGAACGGAGGTAAAAATGAAGAGACTTATTAACATATTTTTGATAATATTCCTGCTTAGCATTACAGGTATTTCTTTTGCTGAAGATGTGGCTTCAGAACCACCACCTCTAAAAATTGATACTGGAGATACGGCATGGATGATTGTCTCTACAGCGCTTGTTATGCTTATGACCCTTCCTGGTCTGGCACTTTTTTATGGTGGTTTAGCAAAACGTAAAGATGCCCTTAACACTATGGCTATGTCATTCGTAACGTTTTGCATTGTTAGTGTTCTGTGGGTTATATATGGGTATGCCCTTACCTTTGGTTCAGATATTTCTGGCATAATAGGAAGTCCTGATAAGTTTTTTCTTAATGGTGTAGGGGTTGACAGTATCAATGAGTTAGCAAAGACAATCCCTGAGTACATATTTATTGTTTTTCAGATGACCTTTGCTGCAATTACTGTTGCCCTTGTAAGTGGAGCTTATATAGAAAGGATCAAGTTTTCTGCATGGGTAATATTTGTAATTTTATGGATGACCTTTTCATATCTGCCTGTTGCACATTGGGTTTGGGGTGGTGGTTTTCTTGCCCAGCTTGGGGCCCTTGATTTTGCTGGTGGGACAGTTGTTCATATAAATGCAGGTATTGCAGCCTTAATAGGTGCATTGATATTAGGAAAAAGAAAGGATAACTCACTAATACCAAATAATCTAACCCTTACAGTTCTTGGAACAGGTCTCCTTTGGTTTGGATGGTTCGGCTTTAATGCAGGGTCCGCTCTTGGAGCAGGTGGACTTGCAGGTGTGGCATTTATCAATACAAATACTGCTACTGCTTTAGCTGCTATATCATGGATGTTTACTGAATGGATTATTTCAAAAAGACCAACTGTCCTTGGTCTTGCATCAGGGGCGGTTGCAGGGCTTGTTGCTATTACACCGGCAGCTGGTTTTGTGAATATAAAAGGTGCCATGATAATTGGGATAATCGCAGGTATAATTTCATTTTTTGCAGTAGCTAAATTAAAGCCAAAACTTGGCTATGATGATACCCTTGATGTATTTGGTATCCATGGTATTTCTGGGATTATTGGCGCATTATTAACAGGAATTTTTGCTGATCCGTCTATTAATGAATTGGGGAAGGGACTGCTTTATGGAAATCCTGGACAGTTCACAGCACAGCTTATTAGCGTTATTGTGACAATTATTTATACTGCAATTGTGACATCAATAATATTCTTAATTATTAAGCCGATTACTGGATATAGGGTTTATATCGAAGATGAGATCATAGGACTTGATGAAAGTCAGCATAGAGAAAATGCCTATAATTTACATGTTTAAAGGAGGGATCATGAAAAAAATAGAGGCAATAATAAGGACTTATAAACTTGATGAGGTGAAAGATGCCTTAAACAAAGTAGGTATCCACGGAATGACAGTAACTGATGTGAAAGGATTTGGTAGACAAAAGGGCTATATAGAGGTTTATAGAGGCAAAGAATATGAGGTGAGATTCCTTCCTAAAGTAAAGATAGAGATAATTGTGCCTGATGAATTGGCTGAAAAGGTAATAACTACTATTGCAGAGAAGTCAAAAACTGGCAGTGTTGGTGATGGAAAGATATTTGTTTACACTATTGAGGACGTTGTAAGGATAAGGACAGGAGAGCGGGGAGAATCAGCAATATAAAGATAAGATAAATCAATAATTATGACTAACATTTAGGCATTACTGCTTCATGATTGGGTGGTAATGCCTGAATCAGAATTAAAACTATATTATCAACAACATAATTCAGAAAATAAATAAACTATCAAATTATGTCAGTTTTGATCATTAAGAACATAACAACAGAAGGCCCAGGAACAATAGAGGATTTTCTGAGGATTGAAAAAATTCCCTATGTTATTGTTGATTTGTCCAAAGGAGAGGATATTCCTGATACAAGGGATTTTGATATTCTTATTATGTTGGGAGGACCAATGAGTGTTAATGAGACTGACAAATATCCCTATATCAAAAAGGAAGAAGAACTTACAAGACAATTTATTGCTGAAAAAAAAGCTATTTTGGGTATTTGTCTTGGATCTCAGATAATGGCTAAGGCATTAGGCTCACCTGTATATAAAGGTAAACAAAAAGAGATAGGATGGTATGATATAGAGCTTACATCTGCAGGGATAAGTGATCCTCTAATAAGAAAACTTGCTATACACCCAAAAATAGGTGATTTATGGAGGAGGTTTAAGGTTTTTCACTGGCATGGTGAGACCTTTGATATTCCTTATGGAGCTGTAAGGCTCGCAAGTTCTGCTCTTTATCTAAATCAGGCATTTAGGTATGGAAATAATGCCTATGCCTTTCAGTTTCATATTGAAGTAAATAAAGAGATGGTTTATGAATGGTTGAAGGATGAGGATATTGATCTGAATAAAATTCGGGCAGACACAGAAAGGTTGTATGAGGTTTATCATGAAAGGGCTTGGAATTTTTATAAAGAATTTTTTAAAAAATAGGCTATAAAAAGGAACTTTTCAGGTTATTTGCAATCTCCTTTGCAAGGTCAGAAAGGGTGTCATCTCTTGCGCCAAAAACTACATAATTATTCCAGTTATCAATCTCCTTTAAAATCTCATCTCTTTCTGTCACCTTTACATTTTTACCTTTTTTTCTAATCCCTTCAGCAATATCCAGACTTGAGATGTCCTTTGATACATTTCCACCAGCATAAAATATTGGAAGAAGTATGAGTTGATCAGAGACTCTCAGATTTTTTGTAAATACCTCAATGTATTCATCCCTCATCATCCTTGTTGGTCCAAAACCATGGGGCTGAAATATGTAACAGATATTTTTCCTTATTTTTTTAACTGTGTTCATTAATGATGATATTTTATGTGGATTGTGTGCATAGTCGTCAATAACAAGCCTTTTTTTATCATAAAGATGGATTTGGAATCTCCTTTCTACGCCTCTAAATTCCCCTATTACAGAAGAGATATCCTTTAGTGAAAAACCTATTTCATTCAAAAAGGCAATACTTGATAAGGCATTATAGATGTTATGCATGCCGGGTAAAGAAAGATTAAACCTTGTGCCATTTAGGAAAAATTTAGCACTGAATTTATTATAAATAATATTTTCAGCCTTATAATAAGATGGTTTGTTTATAGAGAAGGTAATAATTTTTTTCTTATTTATTTTTATTAAATCCTTTAGGTTAGGTTCATCAGCATTTAAGATGACCATATCTTTTGTGTTTTCGACTAATACTTTAAATAGGTCAAAGGATTTTTCTATTGGATGATGGTCAAATGCAAGGTTCAGTATTATCGAGTGTAATGGTTTGTAATTAACAATTGTCCCATCTGATTCGCATGCCTCAATTACAAGATAATCTGAATTTCCTATAAGTGAATTTCCAGGATTATTATCTGTTTTAAAGTCTATTATTCTCCCTCCGCCTATAAAGTTGGGATTTAATCCCAGTTTTTTCATAAGAAAGGTAAGCATTCCTGAACTTGTTGATTTACCGCTTGTACCTGCTACAGCAATTGTATTGTAATTTAAGACTATTTCAGAGAGATATTCGGGCCTTGTTGATATTTGCAATTTTAATTTGACCGCATTTTGATATTCTAATGTATCTTTTTCTACGGCTGTGCTAAAAACTACAAGGTCAAGGGTTTTGTCAATTCCGCTTCCATCTTGGGGTAAGATCTTGATACCCTTTGATAAAAGTATTTTTTTAATAAAATGCTCTGGATTGGCATCAAATGACCTATCCGAGCCGATTACCTGATGACCCTTCTCAGCCATAAAGCAGGCTATTGCAGACATCCCACTACCACCTATACCAGAAAAGAATATCTTCATAATTTATTAGTTTAGGTCAAATTTATTTATATATTCTAAACAAGTCATGATATAATTACAAATGCCTTTTATTGCAGATCTTCATATACATTCAAAGTATTCAAGAGCTACAAGCAAGGAGATGACCCCTGAAAATCTATGGAAATGGGCGCAGCTTAAAGGCATTTCAGTAATAGCTACAGGAGATTTAACCCATCCTTTGTGGTTTCAAGAATTAACTGAAAAGCTTCAACCTGCTGGCAACGGACTTTTTAGATTGAGAAGTAATTTTAGAAATATCAACATACCTGAATCTTGCAGGTCTGAAGTTTTCTTTATACTAACTGCTGAGATAAGCTGTATTTACAGGAAAAAAGGAAAAATAAGGAAGATACACTCTATTCTATTAATACCTGATCTATCTACAGGAGAAAAAATAAATATGTCTCTCTCAAGGATAGGAAATCTTAATGCGGATGGTAGGCCTATGTTAGGTCTTGATGCAAAGGAACTTCTGAAGATTGTTCTTAATATATCACCTGATGTTATGCTTATTCCAGCACATGCATGGACACCTCATTTTTCTATTTTTGGTGCAGAATCTGGATTTGATTCATTAGAGGAGTGTTTTGAGGAATTAACTCCTTATATTTATGCCATAGAGACAGGTCTTTCCTCTGATCCTGTAATGAACTGGAGATTATCAGCCCTTGACAGAGTCACACTTGTATCTAATTCTGATGCACATTCCCCGAATAAGATTGGGAGAGAGGCTAATATCTTTGATATAGAAATCTCTTACAATTCAATTATTGATGCAATAAAGACAAGGAAGGGGTTTATAGGAACTATTGAGTTTTTTCCAGAGGAGGGCAAATACCATTATGACGGGCATAGGTCATGTGGTGTGAGTTTATCTCCAAAAGAGAGTATAAAATATAATAACATCTGCCCTGTGTGTGGTAAGAAATTGACTATTGGGGTTATGCATAGGATAGATAAGCTCGCTGATAGACCTGAGGGGGTGAAACCTTCTGGAAGTCCTTTATATTATTCAATAATACCTTTGGCTGAGATAATTTCTGAGGTTATTAATGTGGGCATTAACAGCAAGGCTGTTGATAAAGAATATTTCAAGCTTATTGAAAATCTGGGCAACGAATTTAAGATACTTATGGATATCCCTCTAAAAGATATAGAAATGGCAGGTTCTGATCGCTTAAGAGAGGCAATTGAGAGGGTTCGTAATCTGGATGTATATATAGTGCCAGGATTTGATGGTCAGTATGGAAGGATCAGGATATTTGAAAATGTAAAAAGAAAGGAAATAAAAGGGCAGAAAATGCTTTTCTAAGATTTTATTTAACCTAACACCTAATCAAACAAGGTCATGGTATAAAAGTTTTTAAAGAGAATTTGTTTATATGTAAAAGAATGATTCCAAGTAAGTCATCTATCAAGCTACCCAAATGGTCATAATAAAAAACTAATTTATCTGAAATATAGCTTCTGAAGACCTTTTAGTCACCTTTGATTATGCAAATGTTTCTTTACAGATATTGTATTTTGCCTTAATTTGACACAAAACAAAATAGAAAAGTATAATTTAAAATTATGGAAGAGATGAACGAGCTTATACAACAGAGATATAAGAAACTCAATGAATTAAGGGAGATAGGGATTGATCCTTATAATACCAAGTTTTGCCCTGAGTCAACTACTTCCGCTTTGATACAAAAATATCAATCCTTATCAAAGGAGGAGATAGAAAGGGATTCAGTAAATACATCTGTGGCAGGAAGAATAATAGCAATGCGGGATTTTGGAAAGGCAACTTTTGCCCATATACAGGATGCTACAGGAAAGATACAGATATACCTAAAAAAAGATGTCCTTAACGAAAAGTTTGATCTCATTAAAAAGTTAGATATAGGAGATATTATCGGGGTTGTTGGAAGATTATTCAGGACAAAGACAGATGAATTAACAATAGAAGTCAAAGATTTTGTAATTTTATGCAAGTCCCTAAGATTGATGCCTGAAAAATGGCATGGATTAAGGGATATTGAACTAAGGTACAGGCAGAGGTACTTGGACCTGATTGTAAATCCCCATGTAAAAGATGTCTTTGCAAAGAGAAGTGCAATTATTAAGGCCATTAGGGATTTTTTTGAATCAAAGGATTTTGTAGAGGTAGAGACCCCAATGATGCATCAGATACCGGGAGGGGCTACTGCAAAGCCCTTTAAGACTCATCACATAGCACTCGGAATTGATCTATACTTAAGGATAGCGCCTGAACTTTATCTTAAGAGGCTTTTGGTTGGTGGTTATGAAAGGATCTTTGAACTTAACAAAAACTTTAGGAATGAAGGCATATCAACAAAGCACAATCCAGAATTTACAATGCTCGAATTCTATATTGCTTACAAAGACTACAATTACCTGATGTCTTTTACAGAAGAACTATTTGTGTATATTGCAAACAAGGTCTTAAAGACATTAAAGATACCCTATGGTGATTATGTAATTGATCTGACACCTCCTTGGCCAAGGATTCCCATGTTTGAGGCGATGAAACAAAGGGGTGTTCCTGATGATGTATTGACAGATTACAAAAGCGCAAAAGATTGGGCAAAGAAGATGAAATTAAATATTGATGAAAAAGCATCACATCCAAAAATCCTTGATGAGATTTTTAAGGAGCTTGTAGAGCCTGAACTTATTCAGCCAGTTTTTATAACAGATTATCCAGTAGAACTTTCACCTCTTGCAAAGAGGAAGCCTGACAATCCAGAGCTTGTAGAAAGATTTGAGTTGTTTATTACAGGAAGGGAGATAGCAAATGCCTTTTCTGAGCTTAATGACCCCATTGACCAGAGGGAGAGATTTTTAAAGCAGGTTGAGGCAAAGAAAATGGGTGATGAAGAGGCACATTGGATGGATGAGGATTTCATCAGGGCACTTGAATATGGAATGCCTCCTGCTGCGGGAGAGGGAATAGGTATTGACAGACTTGTTATGTTGTTTACAAATTCCCAATCAATAAGAGATGTTATGCTTTTCCCTCAGCTAAAACCAGAACAATAATGAACCTTCCCTATCAACTATTTATTTCTTTACGATATCTCAAATCAAAGAAACGGCATAGGGTCATATCTTTTAATACGGCAATCTCTATTATAGGGGTTTCAGTTGGTGTAATGGCCCTTCTTGTTGTTCTTTCTGTCATGAGTGGATTTCATGAAGACCTTCAAAAAAAGATACTCGGCGCTACAGCCCACGCAGTAGTCCTCAGTTATAAAGGAGGCATAGAGGATTATAAATCATTGGTAAAGGAGATAGAAAAGGAGCCACATGTATTGTCAACTGCACCTTTTGTGCTTGGACAGGTCATGTTGTCTTCTGGTGAGAAATCACATGGTGTATATTTAAGGGGTATTGATATCGCTTCTGAATTGAAGACAACTGATATTCTAAAACATATTAAGGATGGGAATAATATTGAAGGATTATTAAGACAAAAAGAAGATATTCCATGGATAATACTCGGTCGTGAACTATCAGCAGCGCTTGGGGTTCTAACAGGTGATATAGTAAATGTAATCTCTCCTGTTGGTGAGGTTGGCCCCCTTGGCATGCTCCCAAAGGTAAGGCAATACAAGGTAGCTGCAGTGTTTGAGATGGGAATGTTTGAGTACGATATGAACTTAGCTTTAATTGATATTAGATCAGCTCAGGATTTTTTTGGATATGGGGATAATGTAACAGGTATAGAGCTTAGAATAGATGATATTTATAAGGCATCTAAGGTAAGGGAATCATTAAATAGCAGGTTTGATTTTCCATATTATGCAAGGGACTGGATGCAGATGAATAGAAATCTATTTTCAGCATTAAAGTTAGAAAAATTTGCTATGTTTGTTATACTTATCTTAATAGTATTAGTTGCATCATTTAATATTATAAGCACCCTTATGATGAATGTAATGGAAAAACAAAAAGAGATTGCCATATTAAAGGCTATGGGTGCTACGAATAAAGGCATTATGATGATTTTTATGTTACAGGGATTGTTGATAGGGATTATAGGTACAACAATTGGTGTAATAGGAGGTTATACCCTTGGAAAGATAATACACAATTATGAGATTATAAAGCTACCTGCTGATATTTATTATCTTAGTAAACTGCCCGTAAAAATTAAGGCCTTTGATTTTATTGTTGTATCTTTTTCTGCTATTGCCATAAGTTTTATCTCAACCATTTATCCATCATATCATGCATCAAGATTAAATCCTGTTGAACCATTAAGGTATGAATAGTGTGTAAATGTATTAAGAGATTTATCTGTCTTTCAAGTATTTTAATTATCCTATTCATAGTTATTACCATATGGGGCAATGGTGGGGATAAATTCAGAATGTTTGGTGATAAAACTGGAGGTATAATAAAAAAGGCATCCAACATATTAGCTGAAAAATCCGATGAATATAAAGAAAAGGCAGATGATTATATGAAAAAATTAAAGAAAAAATTTTTTAAAAATGAGGATAATAAAGAGGATAAAAAAGATAAATGAAGGAATTAATAGTGGTTAAAGATCTAAAAAAATCATTTTCTACGCCAGCAGGGGAATTGAATATATTAAAAGGCATTGATGCAACATTCTTTGAGGGTGAAGTAGTAAGCATAGTGGGCGCCTCTGGCGTTGGCAAAAGTACATTTTTACATATAATAGGGACACTTGATAAGCCAACATACGGCAATATTACTTATAAAATCAAAAGTAAAAATGGAAAAGAAGGTGAGGAGGTAATTGATCCTTTCTCTTTAAGTAATGGAGAATTAGCAACTTTTAGGAATAGGGTTATTGGATTTGTCTTTCAATTTCATTATCTATTACCTGAATTTAGTGCACAAGAAAATGTTATGATGCCAGGTCTTGTGGGAATGGGTAATAAAGATAAAAGATTTAAGCCATCTGATTATAAAGAGATAAAAGAAAGGGCAGAAAGATTACTTGACGAGTTAGGGATATACAAAAGAAAAGACCACAAACCTGGAGAACTATCAGGTGGAGAACAACAAAGGGTTGCTGTTGCAAGGGCTTTACTTCTTGAGCCAAAGATTGTATTTGCTGATGAACCAACAGGAAATCTTGATACAAGGACAGGAGAAGATCTTTTCAAGCTATTGATGAATATAAATCAAAAACAAGGTATAAGCTTTATTATTGTAACCCATAATGAATCCCTCTCAAGGAAATGCCACAGGACAATGGAGATGGTTGATGGAAAGTTGTATTAGCATTTTTTAAGTTTTACAACTTGACACTAATATGTTTGTTAATAATTCCCTTTATTTTTTTATTAACCCTTTTTGGAAAAAAAAAAGATAAGGATAGATTTGAAGTTATTGGTCTTGACCATAATTTTTAAAAAAACATTTGCATAATCACAGAGTTGATATTATAGTAGAAATTATAACAATTAATCGGTTATTATAAAAGCTAAAAATTTTAATGGAGGTGTTGTTATTACCAAAGAGGAATTAGAGATCCTTCGGCATAGCACTTCGCATGTAATGGCTCATGCTATAAAGGAATTATTTCCTGAAGCAAAGCTTGCCATAGGCCCGTCAACTGAAGATGGATTCTATTATGACATTGATAGGGATATCCCTTTTGTTCCTTCAGATCTTGAAAGGATCGAAAAAAAGATGAAGGAAATTATTAAAAAAAATAGTCCCTTTTTACGCAAGGAAATTTCTCGTAGAGATGCTATAGAGCTTTTCAATAAGATGGGCGAGAGTTATAAAGTAGAGCTTTTAAAGGAGATTCCAGATGAAACAGTAACAATATACGAAGAGGGTGGGTTTGTAGATCTTTGTAAGGGGCCTCACCTGTCAGATACAGGAAAGATAAAGGCATTTAAGCTTTTGAGCATTGCTGGGGCCTATTGGCGTGGGGATGAAAGGAACAAAATGCTCCAGAGGATTTATGGAACTGCTTTTGAGGATGAAGACCAACTTAAGGCATATCTTGAATTTCTTGAGGAGGTAAAGAGAAGGGATCACAGAAAGCTTGGGAGGGAATTGGATCTCTTTAGTATAAGTGATGATTTAGGATCCGGACTTGTTTTATGGCATCCTAATGGAGCAATTATAAGAAAGACGATAGAGGATTTTTGGAGGGATCAACATCTTAAGGCAGACTATAAGATAATATACTCGCCACATATTGCTAAGTTAGATCTCTGGCAAAGAAGCGGCCATTGGGATTTTTATAGAGAAAACATGTACTCACCAATGGAGATAGAAGGGGTTCAATATGAACTTAAACCAATGAATTGTCCTTTTCATATAAATGTTTATAAGAGCGCTCTTAGAAGTTATAGGGATTTACCTATAAGATATGCTGAACTTGGTACAGTTTATAGATATGAACGTTCAGGAGTACTGCACGGACTTTTACGAGTAAGGGGTTTTACTCAGGATGATGCCCACATATTCTGCCGGGAAGACCAGATTGAAGAGGAGATATTAAATATACTAAATTTTACACTTTTTATACTGAGGACATTTGGTTTTGAGTCATACGATATCTATTTATCTACAATGCCTGATAAACATGTAGGGAGTCTTGAAAGCTGGGAAAGGGCAACTAACGCACTCAGACAGGCGCTTGACAAGAAAGGCCTAAATTATCAGATAGATCCTGGAGAGGGTGTCTTTTATGGGCCTAAAATTGATATTAAGATAAAGGATGTTTTAAATAGATCATGGCAGTGTAGCACAATACAAGTTGATTTTAATAACCCCGAAAGGTTTGATATTACATATAGGGGAAAAGATGGTAAAGAACATAGACCCATCATGATTCATAGGGCGCTTATGGGGTCACTTGAGAGATTCTTTGGAATATTGATTGAACATTATGCAGGTATATTCCCTTTGTGGCTTGCACCTATTCAGGTATCAGTGCTTACCATTGCAGAAAGACATAATGAATATGCAAAAGAGATATACACCAAACTGAGAGAATCTAATATAAGAACAGAGATAAATCTAGATAATGAGAAGATAGGTTATAAAATCAGGGAATCAACCTTAAAGAAAATTCCTTATCTTGTTATAATAGGAGATAAAGAGGTTACAGAAAAAAAGATAATTGTCAGAAAAAGAAGTGGTGAGAATATTGGCCCATTTACATTAGAAGAGTTTATCAGCATAATAAAAGAACAAATAAATAATAAACAATAAAACATTTTTTAAAAATCAATGTTACGAATCAATAAATAGATACTAAATTATGGAGGTGATAGTATAAGCAAGGACAGTGTAAGGGTTAATGAAGGCATTAGAACAAGAGAAGTTAGGTTAATTGATGAAGAGGGTAAACAACTAGGAGTTTTTACTACTCAAGAGGCACTGAAGATAGCTAGAGAGAGGGGTTATGACCTTGTTGAGGTAGCGCCAAATGTCTCTCCACCTGTGTGCAGGATAATGGATTTTGGTAAATATAAATACCAGATGTCTAAGAAACATTCTGCTAAAAAAACAGTAACTGTAAAGGAGATAAAAATAAGACCTCAGATTACAGAGCATGACCTTCAGTTAAAGGTTAAAAATATCAGGAGATTTCTGGATGATGGTAACAAGGCTAAGATTACAATGTTTTTTAGAGGCCGTGAAATTGTAAGGCCAGAGATAGGTATGAAACTTTTTGAAAGGATACAGGAACTTCTTACGGGAAAGTTTCAGATAGAGCAGCCTCCTAAATTAGAAGGTAAGAACATTGTAATGATTATAGCACCAAGCAGCAAATAAGCATAGTTAATTATCAAAAATTATTGAATAAAATATAAAGGAGATTTAATATGCCAAAACTTAAGACCCACAGAGGTGCAGCAAAAAGATTTAAGGTAACAGGTAATGGGCAAGTGAAGAGATATAGGGCTAACAAAAGTCATTTGCTAACCGGTAAGCCTGCAAAAAGGATGAGAAGGCTTAGAAAAAGTGCGTTAGTACCCGAGACTCAGCTTAACAATATAAAGAAACTTCTGCCTTATATGTTTTAGCCTACTTGACTAATGTTTTTAATATTTATTAATTTATAAGTCTTTAAATTTTTGGGTATATTTAAAATCCCGATTTTAAAAATTAGATTAAATCAGGAGGAAGTTCGATGCCAAGGGCTAAGGGTGGTTTTAAGACAAGGAGATATCATAAAAAAATTCTTAAAAGGGCTAAGGGTCAATATGGTGGTAGAAGTAGGGTTTATAAGGTTGCAGCTCAGGTTACTGACAAGGGACTTCTTGCAGCATTTAAGGATAGAAGGCTGAAGAAGCGTGAATTTAGGGCGCTATGGATAGCAAGGATTAATGCTGCTGTAAGATCTCTCGGAATGTCTTATAGTCAGTTTATGGACAGATTAAAAAAATCTAGTATTAATCTTAATAGAAAGGCACTTGCAGATCTTGCTTATAATGATCCAAAGGCATTTAGTGAATTAGTTCAACAAGTGAAGGGTTAAGAGATGCTTCTGTATGATAGAAGACTTGAAAAAGACATTTCTTGAAGACCTTGAATCTCTAAAGAGCATAGAAGATTTAATACAGGTCAGAGCCAAATATCTTGGCAGAAAAGGGATTATAACGTCCCAATTAAAATCCCTTTCATCACTTCCTCCTGAGGAAAGACCCCTTACTGGTAAGAAATTAAATGATTTAAAACTTTTCATTGAGAGTAGAATTACTGAAAAAGAGTCTCTTCTAAAGGCAGCAGAACTTCAAAGACAATTAGCATCAGATGCTATTGATGTAACACTGCCAGGAAAATTTATTCCCTTCGGAAAGGTGCATCCAATCAATAAAATCCTCGGTGAGATAATAGACATATTTATAAGAATGGGTTTTAGTGTAGAAGAGGGTCCTGAGATTGAACTTGATTATTATAATTTTGAGGCATTAAATATTCCAAAGGATCATCCTGCAAGGGATATGCAAGATACATTTTATGTTAATGATGAGGTAGTTTTAAGAACACATACATCACCAGTTCAGATAAGGGTGATGGAAAAAAAGAGACCACCTGTAAGGATCATTGCACCTGGCAAGGTCTATAGATGTGATGCTGATATCACACATACCCCAATGTTTCATCAGATAGAAGGGTTGATGGTTGATAAGGGAATAACATTTAGCAATCTAAAGGGGGTATTAGTAAAATTCCTTCAACAAATGTTTGGAGCAGACACGCCTGTGCGATTTAGACCGAGCTTTTTCCCTTTTACAGAACCATCTGCTGAAGTAGATATAGGATGTATTATCTGTAATAATAAAGGTTGCAGGGTATGTAAGGGGTCTGGCTGGTTAGAGATCCTTGGCGCTGGTATGGTGAATCCTGCTGTTTTTGAAAATGTAGGATATGACCCAGAAGAATATTCAGGTTTTGCCTTTGGAATGGGTATAGAAAGAATAGCTATGCTCAAATATTCCATAGATGATATAAGGCTCTTTTTTGAAAATGATATAAGGTTTTTAAAACAGTTTTGAGGTATTCATGCGTGTCCCTTTTGAATGGCTGAAGGAATATATTGAAATAACTGTTTCTCCTACAGAGGTCGCCCATAAACTCACCATGATAGGGCTTGAGGTAGAGGCTATTGAATATATTGATGACGACCCTGTCTTTGTGGTTAATGTTACGCCAAACAGACCTGATTGTTTGAGCATAATAGGAATTGCAAGAGAATTATCTGCAGCTTACAATATTCCCTATAGACTACCAGCTCATACATTTGCAGCAGAAACGGAGGAACTTGACTTTAATGTTGATATCCTTGATCCAGATATATGTAATAGATATGCTGGTAGGATTATTAGAGATGTTAAGATTTGTCCTTCTCCTGACTGGCTTATAAAAAGGCTTGAAAAATGTGACCTGAGATCAATTAATAATGTAGTGGATATTACTAATTATGTATTGCTTGAGCTTGGACATCCACTTCATGCATTTGATTTAGATAAGATTAAGGGGCATTGTATAAGGGTAGGAACCCCTGAAAAGGTTTATGGAAAGGACTTTCCTGTTAAAATAAAAACACTTGATGGCATTGACCGTAAATTATCAAATGACGACCTTATTATATGGGATTCTGAGAGACCTATTGCTATCGCAGGCATTATGGGTGGTATTGAAACAGAGGTTGATGAATCCACCCGTAATGTATTTATAGAAAGCGCCTATTTTGCTCCAATTAATATACGAAGGACATCTAAAAGATTAGGAATTAGGACAGAATCATCTTATAGATTTGAAAGAGGTGCTGATATAAAGATGCTTAAAAAGGCCCTTGATAGGGCCGCCTTTCTTGTAAGTGAAATTGCTGGCGGCAGGCTTCATGGTAAGATTGATATTTACCCGAGGATATCTAAGCCCATAGAGATAATATTGAGACCCCAAAGGGTAAAGGAAATACTTGGAGTTGAAATAAATCTGACAGAAATAATAAATATCATGTTAAGACTGGGTTTTGAGATTTATGAATATAATGGCAGTATTAAAGTAAAACCACCAACTTATAGAAGAGATGTGAAAAGGGAGATAGATATTATTGAGGAGATATCAAGGATTTATGGATATGATAGGATTATAGCAGAACTGCCAAAGGCAACTATAGGCATTATAAATTCTGAGTCCAAAATAGAAGGGTTTAAGTCTGATATAAGGGAAAAGATAAAGCAATCTTTTCTAAAGTCTGGTTACACTGAGGTAATAAATTATAGTTTTATGGGTTTAGAAGACATTGAATTGATGGGGATAAGAGAGGATGATTTAAGGAGAAGTCTTGTTAAGATAAGCAATCCTTTAAAGATAGAACATTCCTATATGAGGACAACAATCTTACCTGGTTTGATAAAGAATATGATTCATAATGTATCCCATGGTAACAGGGAGTTCAGACTATTTGAGGTATCAAGGATCTTTATTAATAGAGACCTGAAAAAAACAGGATTAACCCAAACATTAAATATAAATCCTGTAGGTCAAAACAGTAAACTACCCATTGAACAGGAGAACATAGCTGCCCTTTATTATAAGGAAAAGACAAAGTCCCTTTACAGGGACGATATACATGATTTTTATCTTGTAAAAGGATTAATAGAGGCAATTTTCAATGACCTCGGAATTCATGAATATTCCTTTGTTCGCTCTACAGAGCCTTTCCTGCATCCTGGTCAGTCAGCAGATATTTACATTATGGATAGTAGGGTAGGGTATATTGGTGTTCTTTCACCTAAGTTTGTGGACTTAATAGATTTAAAGGCTCGTAAACCCTCTATTGTGGTTGTTGAATTTAATTTTGATTCATTGATTCCTTTTACAATGCAGATTCCAAAATATAGACATTTGCCAAAATATCCTTTTATTGAGAGGGATACATCAATAATTGTAAATGCAGAAACAGAAGCTTCTTCAATAATTAAGTTGCTCAGGTCATATCCCTCTGAATTAATAGAGGATGTTCGTATCTTTGATGTATATCATGGCAAAAACATCCCTGAAGGGAAAAAGAGCGTAACATTTAATATCAGATACATGTCAACTGACAGAACACTTAAGGACGAAGAAGTGGATTCTCTTCACAATGAGATAGTCTCTTATATTCTTGATAAAACAAAAGGTGAGATTAGAAGTTTTTAATTACAAAAGCCTTTAAATTTAGCACTTGAAATGAAATAACCCTGTTTCTGCATCACCATCAGTGGTAAATTAATGGATGATACATTCATAATATTTCCTTTAAACATAAATAAACAATTTCTAAAGGCTTTGAAGCTATGCTTATTTTGCTTGATTACAGATCAGGGTTTAGCCTAAATAGTGATTAAAACTTTTTAGATATATTAAATTTATATTGGATTTATATTTTTTGATATCTTTTTATTTGCACTTTATGGGCTTTTTTTAGTATCTTATCTAATTAATATTTTCGCCGGAGTGGCGGAATTGGCAGACGCAAGGGACTTAAAATCCCTCGGTCTTTATGGCCGTACGAGTTCGAGTCTCGTCTCCGGCACTATATAACTTAACTACTCAATTATGAAAACTACGATTAAAAAAGCGATACTCCCTGCAGCAGGACTGGGAACAAGATTTTTACCTGCTACTAAGGCATCTCCAAAGGAGATGATGCCGATTGTTGACAAACCATTAATACAATATGCTGTTGAAGAGGCTTTATCATGTGGCATAGAGGACTTTATCATAATAACAGGTAAGCATAAGAGGGCAATAGAAGACCATTTTGATGCAGCCTATGAACTGGAAGAAAAACTTAAGACAACAGGCAAAGATAAGCTCCTGCATGAAATAAATAAATTAAGCCATGTTAGTTTTGCTTATATAAGACAAAGGGTTGCTTTGGGACTTGGGCATGCTATACTTTGTGCTAAACCCTTTGTTAAGGATGAACCTTTTGCTGTATTATTGAGCGATGACCTTATAGACCCCGACTATCCATTACTAAAAGAGATGATAAGGGTTTATGAGGAGACTGATTGCCCTGTTATTTCACTTGAAGAGGTGCCTGAATCAGAAGTACACCGGTATGGGGTTATTGATGGGATATTAGAAGGTCAGGTATATAAGATAAAAGATCTGGTAGAAAAGCCAAAAAGAGAGGAGGCCCCATCAAATCTTGCTATTATTGGAAGATATATTTTAACCCCTGATATATTTAAGATATTAGAAAAACTATCACCTGGTGCAGCTGGAGAGATTCAACTTACCGATGCACTGAAAATACTTCTAAAAAAAAGGACAATTTATGGTTTTTTAACAAAGGGAAAGAGATACGATGCTGGGGATAAGCTTGGATATCTGAAGGCAACAGTTGATTTTGCACTTAGAAACAGGGAGTTATCAAATGATTTTAAAGAGTTTATTATTAAAAAGGCAATGACCCTTCGTTAAAAAAAGCCAAAAACTATGAAAAATGTGCTAAAGGGTTTATTTTTTTTTGAGATTGAGGCAAGCACAGGTCCTTTGATCGATATTTACGAGACCTCAAAAGACCTTGTATTTGAGGTTGATCTACCAGGAGTAGATATATCAGATATTTCTGTTAAGGTATATGAGGATTTGCTTATAATTGAGAGAGATAAAAATATTAATAATCTCAGGGCGCCTGATGATTCTAAATATTTATGCATGGAAAGGAGTAATAAGGGATTTAGAAGAGTTCTAAAGATTCCTATAGCAGTTAACACAACATCTGGCGAAGCCTTTTATAATAATGGGGTTCTTACTATTATTTTTCCTAAATTAAAGGGTAGATTAATTAATATAAATATTAAGAAAACAATTAGTCCTTAAATAGGTTTTTTATTTATACGCTGCTAATTATTAGGAGGAGTTGATTTGGAGGATAGAAATGGATGAGAAAAGGAATAATGTTGACGAAAGGGAACAGATAGAGATCCCCGAGATATTGCCATTATTACCAGTTAGAGATATAGTTGTTTTTCCCTATATGATACTGCCTCTTTTTGTGGGTAGAGATGCATCTATAAGGGCTATTGACCATGCCCTAAATACCAACAGAATGGTATTGCTGATTACCCAAAAGGATCTGTCTATTGAGTCACCTCAACCCAGTGACCTATATTCTGTTGGTACTGTATGCATGATTATGAGAATGCTTAAACTACCAGATGGACGCGTTAAGATACTTGTGCAAGGATTAAGTAAAGTCAAGGTTAAGGAATATATTCAGCAGGAACCATTTTTTATGGTTAAGATAGAGAAGCTAAAAGAAGAAAAGCCTGTTGAAATGACTTTAGAGAATGAGGCGTTAATCAGAAATGTCAAAGATCAAATAGAAAAGGCAGTTTCTCTTGGAAAGAATATTATGCCTGATGTAATGGCTCTTTTAGAAAGCATTGATGATCCTTCCCGTCTTGCTGATCTTATTGCCTCAAATATTGGCTTTAAGACTGATCAGGCACAAGCAATTCTGGAAATGAGAGATCCTATTGAGAAGCTTCGAAAGATTAGTGAAATATTAGCAAGGGAAATACAGCTTTTAACAATACAACAAAAGATACAGACAGAGGCAAGGGGAGAAATAGATAAGACACAGAGGGAGTATTTTCTTCGTGAACAGCTAAAGGCAATACAGAGAGAACTCGGAGATATGGATGAAAGGGGCGAGGAGATAAGGGAGTTCAGAAAAAAGATAGAGGCTTCCCAGATGCCAGAAAATGTCATGAAAGAGGCAGAAAAACAGTTGCGCCGCCTTGAAAAAATGCATCCTGACAGTGCTGAGGCAGGTACTATTAGGACATATTTGGAGTGGCTTACTGAATTACCTTGGGCAAAGAGTACAAAAGACCAAATTGATATAAAGTCTGCTAAAAAGGTTCTCGATGAAGACCATTATAATCTTGAGAAGATTAAAGAGAGGATACTTGAGTATCTTAGTGTAAGAAAGCTCAAGGAAAAGATGAAAGGTCCAATTTTATGCTTTATAGGTCCCCCAGGTGTTGGCAAGACATCCCTTGGTCGTTCAATCGCAAGGGCACTTGGCAGGGAATTTGTGAGGATGTCTCTTGGAGGTGTACGGGATGAGGCAGAGATTCGTGGTCACAGAAGGACCTATGTTGGTGCATTGCCTGGAAGAATTATACAAGGGATAAAGCAGGCAGGCACTAATAATCCAGTTTTCATGCTTGATGAAATAGATAAAATAGGTATGGACTTCAGGGGTGACCCATCTTCAGCATTACTTGAGGTGCTTGATCCTGAGCAGAACAACTCCTTTGTGGACCATTATCTTGCTGTTCCCTTTGATCTTTCTAATGTAATGTTTATTACTACAGGCAATCTTGCAGACACAATCCCTGGCCCGTTAAGAGACAGGATGGAGATACTTTATCTTTCAGGATATACCGAAGAGGAAAAGATTGAGATTTCTAAGAAATACCTAATTCCAAAACAGCTTGAGGAGCACGGTATAACAAAAAAGGTACTGAATATAAGCGATTCTGCAATACGTCAGATAATCTCTCATTATACAAGGGAGGCAGGTGTAAGGAATCTTGAACGAGAGATAGCCAACCTTTGCAGAAAAGTGGCCAAACAGATCGCAGAAGGCAAGAAAAAGAGATTTGTTATTACTGCTAATAATATTCAAAAATTTTTGGGAGTACCAAAATATCTCCCTGAAGAGGAGATGAAGAAAGACGAGGTTGGAGTTTGTACTGGCCTTGCATGGACAGAAGCTGGAGGAGATGTCCTTTATGTAGAGGCGACTGTTATGAAAGGTAAAGGCTCTCTTACATTAACAGGTCAGCTTGGAGATGTCATGAAGGAATCTGCTCAGGCTGCATTAAGCTATGTAAAATCAAGGGCTGAAAAGCTAAAAATAAATCCCGATTTCTTTTCAAAGATTGACTTGCACATACATGTGCCTGCTGGAGCAATTCCAAAAGATGGACCATCAGCAGGCATAACTATGGCAACAGCTATTGCATCTGCCATTACTGGAAGACCAGTTAGAAGGGATATTGCCATGACAGGAGAGGTAACATTAAGGGGAAGGGTGCTTCCAGTAGGTGGACTTAAGGAAAAGACACTCGCCGCAAAGAGAATGGGCATAAAAACCATTATTATACCTCGTAGAAACAAGAAAGATTTAGAAGATATGCCCAAATATGTAAAGGAAGGAATGAATTTTATTCTTGTAGATACAATGGATGAGGTCATTGAAAAGGCAATTTTAAGTGACAAGATTGTAAAAAAGCCTGTTGCCAAAAGGTTTACTTCACAGGAATTAAAGATATCAGCATCATCGGTTAATAATAAAACAAAAAAACAGGTCAAAAATGAAGCTTCGTCAAATAGGAGAAATAAATTTATTAAAAAAATTAAGTGATAGATATAAAACAGAGGACAATACCTCCCTTCTTGTTGGCATAGGTGATGATGCCGCTGTAATAGCCCCTCAGAATAGAAAAATTATTATTACAACAGACATGATGAATGAGGGTATTCATTTTGATATGGCTTTTTCATCTCCCTATAATCTCGGTTTTAAGCTTGTATCTGTTAATGTCAGTGATATTTATGCAATGGGTGGATCTCCAGAATATCTATTTCTTGATATATCAATAAAAGGTGATATGGATGAGGGTTTTTTTTGGTCTCTTTTTGATGGAATATCTGATGCAATGAGCATTTATGGGGTTAGACTTGCTGGTGGAGACCTCTGTGCTACAAGAAATGATATGGTTTTAGCAGCCACAGTAATAGGTTTTGGTGATAGAATTATCACAAGGAAAGGTGCAACAGTAGGTGATAAAATTTATGTAACAGGCAATCTTGGAGACTCCTCATGTGGTTTAGAGATTTTAAAGAGACTATCAAATGAATCAATAGAGAGATTAAAAAACAAAGATACCCTGCCTAAACCTTTAGAAATGAAAGATTCAGGGATTATTATAGATCAGGATATTGCAAAACCATTGATAAATAGGCATCTTATGCCCGTTGCAAGAAATTCATATAAGTTTGCTGATTATGCCTCATCAATGATAGATATAAGCGATGGATTGTTTATTGATCTTATAAGAATTTGCGAAGAGAGCAAGGTGGGTGCTAAGGTTTATCTTGATAAGATCCCTGTATCAGATGAGATGAAAAAGGCATCAGAAATCATGGGATATGATTATCTCCATTTTGCAACTGCTGGTGGAGAGGATTACGAGATATTGTTTACTGCTTCCTATGATTTTGATATTCAGGATATAGAAAATAAGATAACATGTATTGGGGAAATCACCCAAAAGGATAGAATTGTTGTAGATAAATTAGGTAGAAGTTTTCCAATGAAATCAGAGGGATATCAACACTTTGGCATTACTTAATAGAGTATCTGCTATTTTAAGCATCAATGATTCACCCCAAAAAATAGCGATCTCATTTGCAATCGGTATTTTTATTGGCATGTCTCCTTTTCTTGGAATTCATACTCTATTGGGTATTGTTGTAGCATCACTGTTTAGATTAAACAAGTTTGTAACAATAGTGGGTGTTTATATCACAAATCCTTGGACAATAATACCAATATATTCATTTGCTACATGGTTTGGAGCGAGGCTTTTGGGTATTGAAAAAGTTATCCCTAATATCAATTGGTCTGATATAAATTTTGCAATACTTATTAATGATCTAAAATTTCTTTTAATCCCTTTTGTTGTTGGTTCAACCCTTTTAGGGTTCTTAACAGGATTGACAGGCTATATCATAATTTATCATGCTGTAAAGAGAAGGAGAAGATGAACAAAATATATTTAAAAACACTTGGCTGTCCAAAAAATCAGGTGGATTCTGAGCATCTGAGGAGATTACTGTCTTCTCAGGGATTTGTATTTATAGATGAGGTAAATGATTCAGATATCATTCTTCTTAATACATGTGGATTTATAAAGGATGCAAAGGAAGAGTCTATTGAGGAGATATTAAGGCTGGCTGAAATTAAAAATGATTCAGGAATTCAAGGAAATAAGGGACCAAAAAGACTGCTTGTTTTTGGCTGTCTTGCAAAAAGATACAGGGATGAACTGAGGAAGGAGATTCCAGAAATAGATGAAATCTTCGGGGTTGGTGAGGAAAAAGAGATCAGTGAATATTGTAAAACAGTGATTGGTAATAAAAATATAGTAATCAAAAGAAATAACCATCAAACATCACCTTCATCATATGCATACATAAAAATAGCAGAGGGGTGTGATAAAAAATGTACATTCTGCATAATACCTTCCATAAGGGGCAGATATAGGAGTATAAAGCCAGATCTGATTTTAAAAGAGGCATTAGATTACATAAAAAATGGGGTTAAGGAAATAATACTTGTAGCTCAAGATATCACAAGCTATGGAAAGGATTTAAATGGATATAATCTTCCAACCTTGTTAAGGGATTTGGCATCTATTGATGGAGATTTTTATATAAGGCTTTTATATCTTTATCCAACAGATATAACAGATGAACTCATACATGTGATTGCAGAGGAGGAAAAGATACAGAAGTATGTGGACATACCTCTTCAACATTCTGAAGACAAAATATTAAGACTTATGGGCAGGAGAGGTACAAAAAAGGAATATACTAAATTGATAAGAAAATTAAGACGGAATATCCCAGGGATTGCAATAAGAACTTCATTTATTGTTGGATTTCCAGGAGAGACAGAGGAGGACTTTAATGGTCTCATCGATTTTATAGAGGAGATTAGGTTTGATAGACTCGGGGTCTTTACATATTCAAAAGAGGAAGGTACATCGGCATCTAGACTTAAGGGACACATAGCAGAGAAGGTTAAAAAAAGAAGATTTGATGAGATTATGAAAAGGCAGTCACTTATATCATTTGAAAAGAATAGAGAACTAATCGGAAGAAGATTTAAGGCTATAGTAGATGAAGTTGAAGGGGATATTATTATTGCAAGGCTATATTCACATGCCCCAGAGATTGATGGGGTAGTGATTATTTATAAAAAAGACAAGCTATATAATGAATTAGATTCTACGTATTCTGTGAAGATTGGAGATTTTATTAATGTAGAGATCGAAGATGCCTTTGACTATGACCTAAAGGGGCGATTAGTCAAGTAAATCTTATTTATTAGGCAAAGATGTTTAAAAAAATACCGTATCTACATATAATATTATTTGTTATAACCTTTTTGAGTACTATGACTGCTGGTGCACTTCAGCAGGGGGTTAATATAATTGAGCAACCGAGAGGGATATTTGAGGGGCTACCTTTTGCAGTGAGCCTTATGGCTATACTACTTTTTCATGAATTCTCTCATTATATTGCATCAAAGAAGCACCGTACAAATGCAACATTACCATACTTTATCCCGGCTCCCTCATTAATAGGAACATTTGGAGCATTTATAAAGATGAAATCTCCAATAATCACCCGCAGGGCTTTAATTGATATAGGCGCATCAGGACCAATAGCTGGTTTTATAATAGCTGTTATTGCCTGTATAATTGGACTAAGTTTATCATCTATTGATTCTATACCACCTGAACAGGGATTTTTAACTCTTGGTGAATCTATACTTTTTTCTTTGCTTGCTAAGATTATATTAGGAACACCTCCAGAAAATTACAGCATAATTCTTCATCCAGTTGCATTTGCAGGATGGATAGGTCTCTTTGTTACATCACTAAACCTTATCCCTGTAGGTCAGCTTGATGGAGGTCATATATTATATGCTGTGATTGGTGGTAGACACAGACAAACATCAATATTTTTCATAGGGGTTCTTATAATTTTGGGTATATTCCTATGGATGGGCTGGCTAGTCTGGGCAGCACTATTGCTAATTTTAGGCGTAAAACATCCACCAGTAATTTATTGGGAAATTCCCCTTGATAAAAAAAGGAGCATTGCTAGTCTCTGTACACTCATAATATTTATCATCACATTCATACCTGAGCCTTTTAGGTTGATGAATTAATATTATAAGAGAGGTCACAAATATATTATTTACTTCACGTCACAGGAGCCTGTAGGATATTGATTATTTTCAGTAAACTCTTATAGATTATGATATGGAAATAATTAGAAAACCAGGTATAGTAACGGAGACATCAAAGGGGTACATTCATAAAGGCAGAAGTATTGGATTTGTACCTACAATGGGAGGTTTGCATGACGGACATATCAGCCTAATTAAAAGGGCTAAGGATGAGAATGACATTGTAGTTGTGAGTATTTTTATAAATCCTATTCAATTTGGACCAAAAGAGGATTTTGATAGATATCCGAGAAATTTTGAATCTGATATAGAAAAATTAAGGAAAGAGGATATAGATATCCTATTTATGCCTGATACTAAAGACATGTATCCTGAAGATTTTTCCACTTATATTGAGGTAAAAGAAATCTCTGACAAACTATGTGGTAAATTCAGGCCTGGTCATTTTGTTGGTGTAGCAACTATAGTGTGCAAACTTTTTAATATAGTTATGCCCACAAGGGCATATTTTGGTCAGAAGGACTATCAGCAGACATTAGTTATAAAGAGAATGGTAAAGGACTTGAATTTTGACGTAGATATCATAATTTGCCCTACTGTCAGGGAACATGATGGAGTTGCTATGAGCACCCGCAATTGCTATCTAAATCCAAATGAGAGAAAGGCGGCATCAATAATATATAAAACCCTTGTTTCTTCATCAAATTTGATTAAATCTGGGGAGATAAACCCATCTGATGTTAGTAAATATATGATTGATAATTTGGTTAAAGAGCCATTAATAACTGAAATACAATATGCTGGAATATATGATCCAGAAACTCTTGATCCAATAAATGAATATAAAAAGAGTAATCTCCTTGCTATTGCATTAAAGATTGGAGATACAAGATTAATAGATAATATGTTAGTTGAACTTGATAAGGATTAATAATTAATCTTTAGGTGCCCATATCTTACCTTTATCAATTATATGCTCTATAACCCATTGCCTTCTATGAAGTTCTCTTGCTATCCACTTTCTGTGGCATTTCCAAGGGAATCTTTCAGCACATATAATAACTGAGTTATCTTTAATTGCAATATCTTCCAATTTATCTAATGCTTTTTTAAACTCCTCTGTATTAGTATAAGCCTCATATCCTCCCTTTCTAAAACCGCCTAATTCAGAACCAATAAAAAAATAATTAATACCTACATTATTTAACATAGTTTTTAAATTCTCTTTTTTAAATATCGATATCTTGCTTGTTGGAAATCTTCTGACATCAATGACCGTTTTAATGTCATAATATAGCAATATCTCAATAAATTCCTCCTCACCCCTTCTCCCAGTGCCGAGTGTATATATCCTTTTATGAACCATTTATCTATAATAACAAAATGATATAATATATTGTGATAAAATATGAGGTTGAAAGAAATAATCCCTGTTTTTGAGATAGAGTCTGAAGATGCTTCTGCTCACCTTTTATGGATTGAGGTTATCGGAGGTTATAGGATATCAAAATCTCATATCCCTTAAAAAGGGAAAACTTGAACGAATCTGTGATGTCTCTGAAGGATTAAATTCACATATCAGAAATTCATCTTTATCATTTCCATAACAGATTTTTCTACCAAATGGGTCATATACAAGTGAAGAGCCATGATATTTTATACCATTGCCATCTATTCCTGTTCTATTTACACCAATGACAAAGCATTGATTTTCTATTGCACGAGCCTTTAGAAGGGTATCCCAATGATCTTTCCTTGAGGATGGCCAGTTAGCTATTACAAATATGACCTCCACATCCTTTGCCACTTTTCTGAAAATCTCTGGAAATCTGAGGTCATAACATATAAAAATACTGCAAGGTGTTTTATCTATATTAAAAATTACAGGATTATTGCCAGCTAAATAGTATTGATCCTCTTTTAAAAAAGAAAATGGATGTATTTTGGTATATTGAGCAATTACATTGCCTTTTCTATCAAAAACAGCAGCTATGTTTCTACCTTTTTCTTCATTTGATAATTTTATTGGGAAACCAGCTATAACGTAGATACTGTATTTTTTCGCTGTTTTTGATAACATTTTGAAGGTCTCTCCGTTTTCGTCCTCAGCAATTCTTGAGATATTCATTGAAAACCCTGTATTAAACATCTCAGGAAATACAATTGCATCACATCTTTCCTCTGAAGCCTTTTTTATAAAAGTTTCTGCCCTTTTATGATTTATCTTTTTTGATTCCCAAACACTATTTAATTGTATCAATGCTATTTTCATATCTTATTTAAATTAATTTCTTAATTAGATTGTTTAGAAATAATGTCCCTGACCACGCTTAAAGCCTCATCCTTTAAGCTAATCCTACCTTCTAAAACCATATCTTCAACAATATTAAGCAAATCTTTAAATATAGGAGAAGGTTTTAAATTGAATTCTTTAATTAAATCATCTCCAGTTATAAGAGGAAGAAGCCCCATTCTTTGTTTGAATATATTATTATAGTATGTATATATTTCAAGACAAAATGAAACAGTATTTGGATTATTTGAAGTCGTTAGAATGAGTAATGGATATATGTCATCTTTAAATTCCTTTAAGATACTTAATACCTCTTTACCCGAATTTTTAATACCCTTTTTATATAAATATAAATCTAAAATTCTGTTTTTGTTTAATGACATCTTATAGATAAATTCAACCTCTTTTTTAGATAGCCTTAGTCTAATAGCTGAACTTTTAGCTATCTCGGGCTCTGAAAATAGCGTTGATAGTTTGAGACATATTTTTTTAAATGCCTGTCCTGAAAATTGGGAATGTATGGGAGAAAGGTTAGGATCGTTAAGGCATACCTCCACATTTTTGTATAGCTTTAATCTCTGGGCTATATCCCCACATTCATAAAAAATATGTTTAAGAATGCCATCATCATGCAGTAAAAGGATGGTTTTATATGAATTATCAAGGGCTATAATATATTTCAGTTCCTCTGTAATCCTCTCTACAGCTACTGACTTTATTAAATATGAAAGCCCTTTTGCAGAGTTTCGCGTTTTTTCATCTATTGAGAAGCCAAGGGTTCCTGCAAAACGATAGATCCTAAGGATCCTCAAAGGATCTTTCATCAGATTATCCTCTGAAACTATTCTTATAGTCCTGTTATATAGATCCCTTTCCCCATTATAAGGGTCAATAATAAATGGCTTAATATTTGATAAATAGGATTTAAGAACAATAAGGGGAATAGCCATACTATTAATGGTAAGATCACGTTCAGAAAGGTCATAATAGATAGAATCCCCCCTTAATTGAGAGATATCAATACAATAGTTATTCTTAACTATACGGGCAACCCCAAATTTCTCATCAAGAAGGACAAAGGATCCATCTATTATATGTGCAAACTCTTTAGCAATATCTATTGCATTACCTTTTATGGCAATATCTAAGTCTTTTGTCTCTTTCCCTAAAATCATGTCTCTTACAGCTCCGCCAACAATAAATGCCCTTTTAATTAATGACATCTTTTCAGAAAAGTTAAGAAATTCTTTCAATATATAATGCATATGTTGTTTTAAAACATTAAACAGTAGTGCTAAAAATATAATTAATAATATAATTAATAATTGTTTTTTTTAAAATTTGAAAAATAAATAAACAATTGCTAAACTTTATTTAACTTAATTACGAAATGTATTATAACAACTAAAATTAAAAATAAATTTAGGGCTTCATCTGCATATTGTAAGATAAT